>NZ_LGYY01000235.1:0-209935 GCF_001308045.1 Shewanella sp. Sh95 | reverse complement strand
GGGGTGATGCTTATCCGCTGGTAATCAACTCTTGGCGTCGCAAATGGCATAATTTGTCCCATTATTTTAAGTACCCAGAACATATCAGGAAAGTGATTTACACGACCAATGCGGTTGAGGCTGTGCATCGCCAATTTAGAAAGCTCACCAAAACCAAAGGTGCTTTTCCTAATGAAAATAGCTTGTTGAAGCTACTTTACGCAGGCATATTAAACGCCTCAGATAAATGGACCATGCCAATCCACAATTGGAGCCTTTGTTTATCTCAGTTAGCGATTTATTTTGAAGGACGTTTAGATAGCGTGCTGGAAATTTAAAAATTAGCCTGACACAGAATTTTGAACGCCCTCGTGGCAAAGGCCACCTTTATTACATTAACAAACAGAATACCGTTTTAAATTCAAATTGTTAAGCTATGTATATAAAATCAGCAAACGCACATCACTCAGGCAAACTTATTTGCACTTAGCACTATTAAATGCGAATAATTAGCAATTAATTCTTATTCATTCGATGTTACATGCTCAAGCTCAGCGGTTTATCCTTAAGTTGCGAATACCAGCCCTTCGTCTGTCCTCACACTAAACACATTCATGGTTATGAAGCACTCGCCCGTTTTTACCGTGAGCAAGGTCAAGCCATCGCTCCTAATCTGGTATTTGAGCAGTTACACGAGAACAGCGATGCACTTGCTTCAATCGAGTTTCAGGCTAAAGCCTTTCAGCTTAAACACGCTCCTGCTGAACAAAGCTTATTTGTGAATGTCGATCCCCATGCAGCTAACGGCGTGCATACCCAAAAGTTACTCGACCTACTCTCCAGTCACCCGCAAGTCACAGTAGAGATTATTGAGAATACCTGCATTAATGACGCCGAGCTTGCCAATCAACTGTTTCATCAATTTAAAGCAGCCAATATTAACGTGGCACTTGATGATATTGGTGCGCCCCACTCCATGCTGTCGGTCGATTTAATGATGAATGTGGATTACCTGAAGTTTGATCGTCACTGGCTAAATTTAGTTGCCGAACCTCACGGCATCGCACTACTCAGTGCATTGATTGAATTTGGCAAACGCACTGGCAAACAATGCATCCTCGAAGGCATAGAAACCGACGCCCAGCTCCAGCTAGCCCGCGAGCTGAATGTCGATCTAGTACAGGGATTTTTATTCAAACCTTGGTTTATCCGCCCAGAGCAAAGCGAAAAGTTAATTTGTTAGGGACAATAAAGTTTTATATAAAAAATATTAATTGTCATTGTTTCCCCAGTAACACGACGTCTATTTATTTAATAAGAAGTGTCCTTATAGACTCGACCTCGGCATCTGCAACACATGGAAGTGTAAATGCCGCGATGAAAGAGCGGCCATGCCGCCAACGGTCACTGTTGCAACAATGGCAATTTTAATGACCATTGAACTGTTCATCTGGTTAAAAGCTTTTTGCACCAAATTGTGTTTCGTAGTTCAAAAGGGGAATTGGACAAGTAAAGCTCTGCCTATAGAAAAGTTGATGGTTCCAGTTAGAAGTTATGCATCCCTTCCTTTTGTAGCTTCAATGCTTTAATCAAAATCAAAGTCGTGGCAAAAAATAGCGGGGACAACCATATCTTTTTGTGGATGTATCAACGAAAGTAGCGCCAAGATACTGACAAGATTAAATATTCCCCATGATAATTGGCTCAAGCTGACCACCGAGTTTGGCAAACTATTTCACGGGCCAGTGGGCACGCTGCAAGAACTGAGCGATTACTGCGAACACTTAGAAAAGCGACGACGGCACTTTGCATCAAGCTGCCAGCACTTGCGCTGCAACTGACAACGACTTATATAACTTCGAAAATAACCCTTGCTGAGTATTTCCTAAGAACTGGGATGATTTACCTCGTCTGAAATGCCCCATTTTTTAAGGGATTAGCGCAATTTATTGTCTCAGATGCTGTCCCTATGACTTTTGATGGTTCTTTTCCAACAATGTTAACTTTTACAAGTTGTAGGCAAACTGAAAGTGCATTATGTTATTGATTTATATTGGGTGGCCGGATTTGCTTTAGTATATCAACCTTGTTCAAACCCTTAACAGCAAATATAGCTATACGTGGCGCAGGATATTATCAGGAGCATAAGCAATCTAAGCTATACAGTTCATCTAACGGACATTTTTATGACATAGATATTAACATCCGTGGTATGCGATATGGGCCACTAAACCCCGGAACCAGATTTGGTGATAACAAAGGGGACGGCGATGCAATTCTAGATGGCCACATATTCTTTGACTCATATTGTGAGAATAGATAAATGAAAAGGCTTATACTTTTATTTTTGGTTTCCTTGGTTGCAGGATGTAGTGATGATGCAAACTTTCACGTTATCAGTGACCAAGAAGTAAGTAATTACGTAAAAAGACACAAAGCCGATTTAGAGGTTTTAATTGGCAACATAAAAGAACTACCCAATTGGAGAGGGTTAGGCTTGCTTCTGGTAAATTAGAAACGCTACCTAAAGGGGTGTCTATACCGAAAGAGCTTGTGCAAGCTATGACCAAGGCAGAGTTGGAATTAATTGATATTAGAATGGATGAAGGAAAGCTCAAATATGTAGAGTTTATTTTGTCAGTCTCAGGGAGCGTGCTCAGCGGTGAAATTAAGGGGGTCCTATACACGCCGATAGCCTTAAGTGATAATGTTTATGAGAGTTTAGATGAGCTTAGGGAAAGTTCACTAAAGAGTAAAACTCAAGAGTCAGTAGTAGGCTACAAGCAACTCTCACCAAAGTGGTATATTTTCTATTCAATGGATTTTTAATGGCTCCCAATCAATACTAAAACAGGACAGCCAGGAAAACAGGACAGCCAGATCTTTTTGATGTTCGATAACCCCTCGATGCAAAAGGATCAACATAAAGAGGCAGGACAGGCATCGAACAAAACTGGACACCCAGCCTTAATAGCGCGGTAGTAAACCTCCGACTATGCTTTGGTTAAGCATTAAACAAGGAGGTTTTTATGCCGCGCCCTCGTAGAGCCCAGATAAGTCTTGAACTCTCACCTTAACATCAGTCCCTATTACCATTGCTGTAGTCGCGTTGTTCGGCGGGCATTTTTATGTGGTGATGATAGTTACTCGGGTAAAAACTATGACCATCGCCGTGCTTGGGTCGAGTCATTATTTTTTGAACTTGAAGCCGTTTTTGCTATTGATGTGGCGGCCTTTGCGGTGATGTCGAATCATCTGCATTTGGTGCTGCGGGTGGATATCGACAGTGCAAATCGTTGGACTGACCGCGAAGTGCTTGAGCAATGGCATAAGTTGTTTAAAGGCGATGAGTTAACGCAAAAGTTCGCAAAAGGTGAGTTGGTCGAGGCGCATGAGGTCAACAGATTAAGGCATGCAATCGCCCTTTATCGCAGTCGATTATGTGATATCAGTTGGTTTATGCGCTGCCTCAACGAACCCATTACAAGGCAAGAAAATCAAGAAGATAACTGCACAGGTCGTTTCTGGGAAGGTCGGTTTATCTATTTATTTTATGGAGACTCAAGCCCTACTCGATGAAACTGCGGTGTTAGCCTGTATGACTTATGTTGATTACTCTTTATTACAAGCAAAGTCCCATCATAGCCCAACAGGCTGATACACCTGAACAATCCGACCATACCAGTATTCAACTACGTATTCGGGCCGCATTAAAAGGTGAGCAGCCGAGCAATCTCCTGCCATTTATTGGTCACGAGAGCGACAACCAACCCAATGGCATTACGTTTGTCTTAACGGATTACCTTCAATTGGTGGATGATACCGGCCGAATCATTCGCAATGATAAACGTGGATGCATCAGCGAAAGTAGCGCCAAGATACTTAACAGATTAAATATTCCCCATGACAATTGGCTCAAGCTGACAACCGAATTTGGCAAGCTATTTCATGGTCCAGTGGGCACCTTGCAAGAACTGACCGATTACTGCGAACATCTCGAAAAGCGAGGACGGCACTTTGCGGCAAGCTGCCAGCACTTTCATTGCAACTGTTCTATATCACTTCGAAAATAATTATCGCCTAGTACCTTTCATGCACTATGGGCTCACTTGCCACTTCTGAAATACACCATTTTTGAATAAATTAGTTCAACTTATTGCCTCAGGTTCAGTTCTCGCGACGTTTGATAGCTCTCGCTCAAACCATTTGAGCCCGAGCAGGTTGTAGGCAAACAGAAAGTGCATTATGTTGTTGATTTAAAATGGCAGCTTGTTTGAAAGTTGATGAATGCGGTTTAAAAATAGCTAAATTAATCGTATAGTGACTTCGCAATAACCGAATGATTTAGCTTGAATAACGCTGTAAATTTCGCTTCGGTGAACAACGATTAATATCAGGAGACCACATCATGGATGACACACCAAGCAATACTAATGCTGCCAGAATCATAGTATTTGAGCATCCTGTGGTGGCACAGGATTGTGTCGATGCGTTGGTCAATCTTGGCTTTTTAGTCAGTTATATGCCAATAAAAGAAAACGTCATGAGGATCATGACGGATAGGCCCGATTATGTTTTTACCATCAACTTTAACCAGTATGTTTCTGAAGCGTGTGAACTGCTCAAAATTCCTTATCTCGCTTGGGTAATCGATACGCCCTGTTACTCCGTTTACGATAAAGCGATTAATAATTCCTGCAGTTTCACTTTTATGTACGATGTTGCCGTTGCTCAACGACTGAGAGACCAAGGTGTGAAGCAGGTATATCACCTGCCAGTCGCCGCTAACTTAGCGCGGATAAACCAAGTTTTGCAACATGAAGACGATACGTCTCTGGCCAATGATATTGTCCTAGTAGGCAATCTAACCAAAACTGAATATCACTCATTCATTATGCCCAAGTTAACCACAGCGACATTAGCTAGCTGTAACAGCTTGATTGAAAGCTTAAATACTCCCAGTGACACTTTCGAGCTAGCCGAACAGATTAGTGAAGACTTGATAGCCTCCATTAGACAGGAATCGGGCTACCATTTAGTTGGTGATCACCATCTCACGACCGCAGAAAAGTTGGCCTACTTATTGGGACGAGAGCATTCGTGGCGAGAACGAATTGAATTAATTCATACCCTAGAACAGCGCTTACCAATTCGAGTTTATGGTAACAACGAATGGCAAGCATTTGCGAAGGGATATGCGGGTTACGCTGACCACTACAGCCTGATGCCAAAAATATTCAAACATGCCAAAATCAATATCAATTTAGCTCGCTCTTTTGTGGAATACGGCTTGCCACTGCGAGTGTTTGATGTCATAAGTTGTGGTGGTTTTCTGCTCACCAATGAAAAGCAAGATCTGCATCAACTGTTCTCAAATGGTAAGGACTTAGTGATTTTTCGAGATACGCAAGATTTGATGGAAATATGTGAGTATTACCTTGAACACGATGCCGAAAGACAAGCTGTTGCAGCACACGGTTTGGCTACGCTGATGGAAAATCACACTTATCACCATCGAATGATCGATATGTTTACCACAGTGCAGAATCATTTGCGTGGACTGCCAACGACGTTAAGCCGTTGGTATATTTAGTTGGTGGGTTTAGTTAGGGCAAACTGCGGTTGCGAAAGTCCAGGAATACATACAGGAAGTACTAATACCGAGTTGGATATGGATAATGGAATGCCATCGAGGCATTCGTGAACCCATTTACATCAGACGGGTGGCCCGGCATCCACGGATGGACTTTCACAACATCCGTGTTTAACGGCCAGTTCGCCATCTGATAGGCAGGACGCCTGAATGTCGTGCTATGCAGGGACGCATGAGAACGACCATAGCTCTCGTTCATAAGCTTAGAAACCTAAGGTTTCTATTCACCGCGTCGGCGAGCAAATACCGCGGCTCGCCTGTAAATTCGAGCTAAAAGAACTTAACGCTAAACAACCATTCTTCCACTAACAAATTCTATTGAGCTCATTTGTAACGCTTTTCAGCCTCAAATCATACAGTGTGCAGATAATCGAATGCTTCGGCTCACCTCTCTGTGGACAATAGGAATCTCACTAAGCCGTTTGATTTTACAGTAAAATCGACTGGCTAAGCGCGGCATATTCCGCCATAGTGGTAGAGCGAATGACCTCATCCATGCATAAGGAGTCTCCCGTGGCACATTCTGGTTTAAGCCAACTATTACAACAACTTGAACAGGTTTTATTGGGCAAGCCACGGCAAATTCGCTTAGCCCTCGCCTGTATTCTCGCCCGTGGCCACCTGTTAATTGAAGATTTACCCGGTATGGGCAAAACCAGCCTGTCCCATGCCCTCGCCCAAAGCCTAGGCTTAAGTTATCAACGCATTCAATTTACCAGTGATATGCTGCCCGCCGATATTCTCGGGGTATCTATTTTTGATAAACACCAAGCGCAATTTGTGTTTCATCCAGGTCCGATTTTTAAGCAGATGGTGCTGGCCGATGAGATTAACCGCGCCAGTCCTAAGACGCAAAGCGCCTTGCTCGAGGCCATGGCCGAGCAGCAAATTTCTGTCGATGGTATAACCCACAGATTGCCCAATCCATTTTTTGTGATTGCTACGCAAAACCCGACTGAGCAATCAGGCACCTTCCCACTGCCCGAATCCCAGCTCGACCGCTTTATGATGCGGATTTCCATTGGTTATCCGAGCCACGATGCCGAGCTTGCGATGCTCAAAACAGTACAAACGCCGCAAACCCTCGATAATCTGCCGCAATGTTTAACCCCTTTGGCGTTAACCCAATTGCAGGAGCAATGCGATAAGGTCACTGCATCCGATGCACTGCTTAATTATATTTTGGCCTTAATCCATGATTCTCGCAGCCAAACGGACGCCATTGGCCTGTCGCCACGGGCAACCAAAGCCCTGTTACAAGCAGCCAAGGCTTGGGCATTTTTAGAAGGTAGACACTATTTAGTGCCCGAAGATGTGCAGGCGGTGTTTTGCAGCGTGGCAGAACATCGACTGCGCACCAGCAGTCAATTACAGGGAGAAGCGCTCTCGGAGCGGATCCTCGCAGGTGTGAATCCGATCATGTAACGGCTCAATCAGCCATTAAATGTGAATATTGATAAGAAGATGAGGACAGTGTGAAACGCGTGTTTTCTGCTTTTTGGCAGCGCTGGTTGGCAAGGCGCATGCCGCCCAGTTCTGAGTTCACCTTAAGCCATCGCAGTATCTTTATTCTGCCCAGTGGCTTTGGGTTTGTTTGGCTGGGGCTGGTATTGCTACTGTACTTGTTTGGTACTAACTATCAGAACAATCTCGTGATTGGCCTGAGTATTTTGCTGCTCAGCTTATTCAATACCTGCATTCTCTATAGTTACAAAAACTTAGCAGGGCTACGACTACGGGCACTGACGCCGCCGGAGGTGTATGCGGGCGAGACGATCACTTTTCCTATTTTGCTTAACTCAAACCACAGCAGCCATCATATCAGCCTAAATTATCCGAATAATTTAGGTTATTTAGTCAAACACGTTGGCACGCAGGACGAGCAAGCGCTAGTGTCGTTTGCAAATCAGCAGCGTGGAATAGTCTCCGCTGGACGGCTAAAGATTGAATCCACCTACCCTTTAGGACTCTGCCGTGCTTGGTCGCATATCGACCTTGATAACGCCCATATTGTCTATGCCCAGCCACTTGAAAGCCCCTTACAGCTTGAAGCCGCAACGGAATCCGGACAGGACGAACCGCTTGAGCGGGCAGGCAAATATATTGTTGGCATTGATGAATATAAAGGCCTTAAACCCCATGTGCTCGGTGAGTCATTAAAGCAAGTGGCATGGAAACAATGGGCCCAAGGGCGTGGCATGTTAACCAAGGAGTTTGAACAGCCCCAAGGTGATCCGGTCTGGTTAAAATTAGCCCCTGATCCTACGCGCCTCGAACAGCAGCTCAGTCAATTAAGCTGGCAGGTGAACCGCTTAAGTCAGCTTGAGCAATATTTTGGCCTTTGGCTGCAACAGCCTAATGGGGAAGATATTATTCTAGCGCCCGCCCTCGGTAACTCGCACCGAATCGCCTGCCAAAGGGCGCTGGCGCTTTATGGAACTCATGCACAAACGCACGATACAAGCGATAAATTATCGGTTAATCATGGATTTAGTCATAAGCCACACATTCCTCCCCACAGGCATAGCACTCAAACAGCATCAGATGTTGAGGATCGCCTATGAGCCTCAAATCAATGACCAATGCAATCGCCACTGAAAGTGCAGACCAACAACATCTTAATTCATCCAAGGCGAGTGCAGCTCAGCTAAATGCCTATCGCGCTAATGGACCTCAAACTGGGGATAATATCAGTCGTCAAACCCTGTTTTGGCTATTGCTCACCAATTTAGCAGTGCTCAGCCCGTTATTTGATAAAACCACCCCTTGGACCCTTGGGATCTGCGCCATTTGCTTGCTGTGGCGCATTGGTATCTATGTCGGCAAAGTCGCTAAACCTCCCCGTTATCTTGTCACAAGCCTTGCTATCGGCGCGGCAATCACGCTGGCACTGGTCTCGGGCACAATTGGGCTATTAAACGCTTTAGTCAACCTGCTCATTTTAGGTTATGCATTAAAATACATTGAGATGCGAAGTGTTAGGGATGTAAGAGCCGTCGTGATTGTCGGCTATTTTTTAATTGCCCTCACCTTTATTGACCACCAATCCATGCTCAATACCGTGCACCTTATTGGCGTCACGATTATCAATACCTGCGTACTGGTCACCCTCTACCAAAGCCAACATCGCTGGCAACACACGGCATGGATTGGGGCTAAGTTATTGCTGCAAAGTATGCCCTTAGCGTTATTACTTTTTTTGGTGCTGCCCCGTTTTGCACCGCTTTGGCTTGTGCCCAATGTGAAGGAAGCCCAAACCGGGCTCTCGGACTCCCTTGCCGTGGGCGATATCAGTAAACTCACTCGCTCATCGGCCTTGGCATTTAGGGTGAGTTTTACCGATGCCAGCCCCACGCAAGCCGAACTCTACTGGCGCGCCCTAGTGCTGGAAGATTATGACGGCTTAACATGGCGCCAAGATGCGGGTATCAAACAAATTCAAAAGGATGCGTTTTTCTTTCCGCCCTCAAGGCCAGATCCTGCGCGGCAGTTGCCCTCGTTAACGCCAAAAACACAAAACAGTACCAGCAATAGCCAACCAAGGGTTTACCGTTACCAAGTGATTGCCGAACCCAGTCATCAACCTTGGCTATTTGGCCTTGATGTGGCCTACAGCCAAGATGATAAGCTGGTGAATTTGCCCGACTATCGGCTCTATGCGCTGCGTAATGTCGATCAACGAATGGGCTACAATGCCAGTTCGTGGCCACAGGCGAAAATGGATCTCACCTTAAGTGACAAACAGCGACAAATAAACCTCAATCTACCAGCGGACAGCAATCCCCGAGCGCGCCAACTCGCCGCTGAATTTAAGGCTAAATATCCAGAACCCCATAAGCGACTTTGGGCCATGATGGGCTATTTTAATCAACAGCCGTTCTTCTATACCCTCACGCCCCCACCGATTGGCCGCCAGCAAGTCGATGACTTTCTGTTTGAAAACAAAGCAGGATTTTGCGCCCATTATGCCTCTGCCTTTATTTTTATGGCGCGCGCCAGCGGCATACCAGCACGGATGGTGACAGGCTATCAAGGAGGCGAATACAACCCACAGGCCAATTACCTCAGCGTGTATCAATACATGGCCCACGCCTGGGCCGAGGTGTGGCTCGAGAATGAAGGCTGGGTGCGTTTTGATCCGACCGCCATGGTGGCACCTAATCGGATTGAACAAGGCTTTGATGCCGAGTTTTCCCCTGAGCAAAGTTACCTGCAAGAAAGCCCTTTTAGCAGTTTACGATTTAAATCTATGCCTTGGCTCAACGAGTTGAGGCAACGCTTTGCTAGCGTTGATTATTACTGGAGTTTGTGGGTGCTCGGTTTTAATCAAGAACGGCAGAACAAAGTGCTAAGCGGTATTTTAGGAGAAGTCACTAAGGCCAAAGTCGCAATGTTTATGAGTGTGTGTATTGGGCTTATTGGCCTCTATATCGCCTACAGCGTAGGGCTATTTCGCTTTAAAAGGGAACAAGATCCCATCAGCGCTAAGTACCAACGCATTTGCCAGCGACTCAGTAAATTTGGCATCGCCCGCCCAGCCCACTTAGGCCCGAACGCCTTTGCAGCGCAGCTTATTGACACGCACCAGCAGCAATCCCCTCTGTTTTGTCGTGAGTTTGACACGTTCACCCAAAGCTACGTCGCATTGAAATACCAAAACTTGGCGGATAACGACTATCAAGTGGCGCTAAAGCGCTTTAATGCCGCGGCCAAAGCCCTCAACTGGCTGCTATTTGGCCCAAGTAAACAGTTAAAATAGATAGGATAGACCGCGGACAGACAAGATTGTTGAATCTTATAAATCAAACACATAGAATTGCCAAGCCCGTTTGCTATGCATAAAAGCAATTGGCTATGCATAACAGCAATCCCAAATCGTGAGTCGAATATGCTGAAGTTAATCCAATCCAACCAAATGGAAGTGCTCTGTGCCCATCTCGCTGCATATTTGCGCCAACCACTACCCGGCACGGCGTTATTGCAAAGCGAGCATATTTTGGTGCAAAGCCCTGGGATGTCGACTTGGTTACGCCTTGAAATTGCGAAACAAAATGGCATTGCCGCCGCGCTTGAGTTCCCTTTGCCCTCCAGTTTTATTTGGCAACTGTGCCACGATTTACTGCCCAATGTCCCCAAGGAAAACGCCTTTACTAAAGCGGCAATGACCTGGAAATTAATGCAGCTACTGCCTCGCCTACTTGAGGAGGAATCCTTTGGGCCACTGCGGCATTATTTAGGTCATATTGAGTCAAGCAGCCCCAACTCGAGCACAACAAATAATCAACTTGAAGCGTCAAACTCAATCGCCGCCGATAATATTAAGCTTTATCAGCTCTGCGGCCGTATCGCCGATATCTTCGACCAATATTTAGTTTACCGCCCCGACTGGATTGCCGCATGGGAAGCTAATGAACCACTCGATGCACTCAAATTAAATGAGGAACAACGCTGGCAACCTATTCTTTGGCGGGCGCTGATTGCCTTCAACCGTGATGAGCTGCGTCAAAGCCATTACCACAGGGCCAATTTACATCAGGATTTAATTGCCGCGCTGGCTGATAGCACCCATTCCATTGCCAAATTGCCTGAGCGTTTATTTGTGTTTGGCATTTCGTCTATGGCCCCACAAACCATTGACGTGCTCCACCAGCTCGCGGGCCGAATTGATGTCATCATCCTTAACCTCAGCCCCTGCCAACATTATTGGGGCGATATTATCGATCCTCGGCATCGAGCGCGAATGGCACTGCAATATGCTGGCAAACGCCAATTGGCTGAGCAATGGGAGGATAAACTCGAGGTCGGCAATCCGCTGCTTGCCAACAATGGCAAAATGGGCCGCGAATTACTCGATATGCTGCTCGAACTCCCGCCTGAACACTGCGATTTTGGTGACGATGTGTACTGCGAGCCCTGCAGCGATCCTAACGATCCGCATAGCAACGCCAGCATGCTGGCGGGGGTGCAATACGATATATTAGAAATGCAAACCCTCGACCGCGTACTCGGGCCTGATGCCGAGCTATATCAAGACGTTGTCAATCGAAGAGTGTTAAAAAACAGCGACCATTCGATTCAAATCAAGAGCTGCCACAGCCCGCTGCGTGAAGTCGAAACCTTACACGATCATTTACTCGACCTGCTGGATCGCGACAACCAACTCACGCCCAAAGATATTGTGGTAATGATGCCAGATGTCGCTGCCTACGCGCCTTATATCGATGCGGTGTTTGCCGCCAAACAGGGGCTCGAATATATCCCCTACGCCATTGCCGACCGCGGTGCGGCGCAGGAATCGCCACTCATTAACAGCTTTTTGAATTTACTCAATATTAATCAGAGTCGCTTCGGACTGACCGATATTTTAAGCATTTTAGAAGTGCCAGCGATTTTACGGCGTTTTCAACTCGAAGAAGACGAGCTACCACTGATCCGCCGTTGGTTAGATGAAGCCGGTGTGCGTTGGGGGCGCGATGAGCAAAGCCGTGTTAAACAGGGTGTGCCTGCCTTTGAGCAAAACTCCTGGGCCTTTGGTATCAAACGGTTAATCTTGGGCTATGCCTTAAGGGACGATGCCCCCTTGTATCAAGCAAGCCCACAGGCGCCGAGCTATTTAGTGGTGTCAGGGGTAGAAGGCCAATCGGCGCAGGCCCTTGGCAAACTGTTGAACTTTATTGAAGTCCTCGATGAAACCACGCTGCAATTAGCCCAGCCTCAAGCGCCTTGCCAGCGTTTATTTGAACTGACTGAACTGTTAAATGCTTTTTACGCCCCCGATGAGGATGAGCGTGAACAGTTACAGGAAATCCGCGACGCCATTGCTACCTTAGAGCAAGAGTTACTGGCCGCCAGCCCTGCTGACAGCTATACATCGGCATACGACTTAACCCCCAACTTCCTAGACCAAAGCGGCTTACACTCAAACGCCTTGAACTTAAGCATCGAAGTACTAGCACAATGGTTTAATCAGCGCTTAACCGAGTCACGGGTTGGCCAGCGTTATCTGGCGGGCAGTGTAAATTTTTGTACTTTAATGCCGATGCGCTCGATTCCGTTTAAGGTGGTGTGCCTACTCGGCATGAATGATGGCATATATCCGCGCATGCAACATCCTGTGGGCTTTGATCTGATGGCACATTTTGGTGCTCGCAAAGGCGATCGCTCCCGCAGATTAGACGATAGGTACTTGTTTTTAGAAGCACTACTCTCGGCACGGGAACAGCTTTACATCAGCTATATTGGCCGCAGTGAGCGGGATAACTCGGAGCGTATTCCCTCTATGCTAGTCTCCGAGCTGATTGAATATTGCCAGCTGTGTTATGTGCCAGAATCGCTTACAGCAGAAACTCCAGCCGTGGGTAATGAAGCCGCCCAACAGGCATTGCTTGAGGCCATCATAAGCCACCAGCCGCTGCAACCTTTTGATCCTAAACTGTATCAATCAACAGAGGCGCAAGCGCAGACGATAAAACAAAGTTACAGCCAGCAATGGTGCCCACCGGACATCAGCACACAGTCACTCCAGCGTCGTTTTATTGATACAAATACGCTGATTGTGCTCGAAGATGACACGATTGGGGATAGTGATATTCAACAAGATATTGAGCCACTAAGTGAAGAAGAGCATGTTGATATCTCCGCTTTTATCCGATTCTTTCGTAATCCCGCGCAATATTTCTTTAACCGCACATTAAAGGTTGATTTAAACCTGAATATTCAAGCGGATGATAATGATGAACCTTTTAGCCTCAATGCGCTTGAGCGTTATCTGTTACAGGCAAGGTTGCTCGATGATGCGCTCGAACAAGGCGCTCTTGAACAAGGACAGGCGCAGCCCAGTAGCGAACTATTACAACGCTTAAAAGCCAGTGGTAATTTACCCATGCAGCCCTTTGATAATCTGCTGCTGCGCCAATATAGCCATGATATCGCGCCGCTTGTCGGCAGAACCTTATTTATGCGTGGCGATGTCCCCCCGCGCCATGCGGATATTCGGCTCGCCTTTGAGTTACCTCATCAGAACGCAGGGAATCAGGTAAAAACCAAGCGCGTGATCCTCGAAGGTCGCATTGATGATATCAGTCCAAAAGGCTTGGTCAGTTGTCGGCCCGGCAGTGCCCATGGGCGGGATATTTTAGCGCTGTATCTGCGCCATTTATGTTTAATGGCCGCAGGACTAACTCAGCCTAGCGATCATCTGCAACCTAGCTATCTCCTCGATATGGGGCATTTTCACGCCCTCTCGCCGATTGCGCCAAAGCAGGCCCATGATCAACTGGCTCACTTGTTACAGCATTTTTATCAGGGACAGTTGCATCCGCTGTGTTTTATGCCCAAAACCTCCCTTGCCTACGCCAGTGCAGAGATCAATGAGGATGAAACCAGTCAACTTGATGGCAACCACGATAGTCAGCACAGTGTGCGGCTAGAGGCGGCGCAAAGCGAATGGCTGGACGAACAAGGTGAGCTTGGCGAAGGCACCGATCCCCATTACCAGCGGCTATTTCGGTTTCCTCAGGATTTTACCGAAGCAAATTTTGGCAAACTGGCCGACGAGATCTATCGACCCATGCTGAGCTTGTACCATAAAGACACCCTCGCCCAACTTGAGGAGTTTGTGCTCAATGCAGAACCACAAGCCGCCACATCAGAGGGAGCGCAGTAATGAGTGAACTATCAAATAATATGATCCTTCCTACTACATCACAGGCGCTGCCGTTAGATCCGCTCACCCTGCCATTTGGTGGTAGCCGATTGATAGAGGCCAGTGCGGGCACAGGTAAAACCTATACGATTTCGGGCTTGTATCTGCGACTACTGCTTGGGGATGGCTTAAGCGAACCACTGAGTTGCGAACAAATTCTGGTAGTAACCTTCACCAATGCCGCCACCGAAGAATTAAGGGACAGAATTCGCCGCCGTATACAAGTGGCTTTTAAGTGTTTCTTAGGGCTCGAAATTAACGATCCCTTTGTACAGGCGTTGTACGATAAAACCCCAGAATCTGAGCGCGCGATCGCCCTTAGACGCTTCGACTTGGCGCTCAAATCCCTCGACGAAGCGGCGATTTTTACCATTCACGGTTTTTGCCAACGGATCTTAGCCGATCTCGCCTTCGAATCCTCTTTACTGTTCGAGTCAGATTTTACCTTAGACGACAGCGAGTTTTTGCACCATGCGGTACGGGACTTTTGGCGTGAAGCCTGCTATCCGCTGCCGGAATATTTAGCCCAGATTATTGCCAGCGAATTTGGCGATCCCGATGGCTTAGTCAAGC
This sequence comes from Shewanella sp. Sh95, assembly GCF_001308045.1. Taxonomy (NCBI): domain Bacteria; kingdom Pseudomonadati; phylum Pseudomonadota; class Gammaproteobacteria; order Alteromonadales; family Shewanellaceae; genus Shewanella; species Shewanella sp. Sh95. Next base: position 195,026 of record NZ_LGYY01000235.1, on the reverse strand, counting down.
AGCTTCGAGCCTTGCTCGGTGCCAGTGAGGCAAAACCGCTTAAACCCGTGCAGCCCTTTACTCGTTTGGCTGAGTCCTTAAGCCAGAGTGTGCAGCGCTTTAAACTCGCCTGGCCGCGTGGCCGCGACGCGCTGTTAGAGTTACTTCATAGCCTGCCGCTTAATGGCCAGCGCTTTGGTAAAGCGAGCGACAATTACCCCAAATTGGCGGAAATGTTCGACCAATTGGACAACTTTATCGCCTTTGGTCACGGCTTACCGCCGCTAAAAGTGCTTGAGGCCTTGTCACTCTCAGAGCTTAAGCTCAATAAAGGCGGTGTACTCCCAAGTGCCAGTGAAGCACCACTGCTTGACCATATGGAGCAATTAGCCGCGCTGATTAACGCGATTAAACCCGCATTTCTCTATAGCGCCAAACAAGGGATCAGCGAGCGCTTTGCCAAGCAAAAACAGCAGAAAAATGTGCTGACACCCGATGACCTGCTCACAACCTTGGCAGCGGCGATGCAGGCCAATCCAGACACTTTACCTAAGGCTGTGGCGAGTCGCTTCCCCGTGGCCTTAATCGATGAGTTCCAAGATACCGATCCTCTGCAATTTGCAATTTTCTCAGGGATTTATCAAACCCGTTTGGGGCTTGAAGCTCAAGGTTCGACGGCTGTCGAACCTAAGGATCGCTCGGATAGCAAATTAAGCCTGCTGATGATTGGTGACCCTAAACAAGCGATTTATGCTTTCCGCGGCGCCGATATTTACACCTATATCGAGGCGCGCAGACAAACCCAAGCACACTATTTTCTCGACACTAACTATCGCTCGAGTCGTAATCTGGTGGCGGGAGTGAATCATCTATTTGCCCAGCATCCCAATCCTTTTATTAGCCAATCGATTCCCTTTGACAGGGTAAAAACACCCGCCAGTGCGGCGGCAAAACAGTTAGTCGATAGTACAGCCAATAGTGCCGCACTGCGGTTAAAACTGTTACGCGAGGGCGAAACGGGGCTGAATAAAGCCAGCGCCAGACAAACCTTGGCCGAAGATACCGCCGCCGAGATCACCCGTTTACTCACACAGGCCGCCAATGGACAATGCCATACGCCAAAAGGGCCGTTAATTGCCAAAGATATTGCCATTTTAGTGCGGGATAGAAACGAAGCTGCGGTCATGAAAACGGCGCTCAGTAAACGCCAGATTGGCGCGGTATTTTTAAGCCGCGATAGTGTGTTTGATACCGTTGAAGCGCGGGAAATGGCGCTCATTCTGCGCGCATTGGCCAGTCCCAAGGATGAGCGCGCCCTGCGCAGCGCTCTCGCCACCGCGCTACTTGGCTATAGTGCCGAGCAAATTCATGCCTTTAACCAAGATGAAGAGCAGCGCCAAATGCTGCTCGAGCAGTTTTTTGCGCTACATCAGATCTGGCAAAAGCGCGGCATTATGCCGGCGCTGCTGAGCTTAGCCAACGCTACCCATATGGTGGCACGGCTACTGCAAACACCCAGCTTTACAGCCACTGCCGACCAAGATAGCGAAGAGCCCGATGAGGCGAGTAATGGCGAGAGGCGACTAACAGATTTTCGCCACTTAGCCGAGCTGTTGCAGCAAAAGGCCACTGAGATTGATGGCATCAGTGCCCTACTCAATTGGTATGAGCAGCAACTAATTGATAATACAGGGACAGATGAGCAGCAGCTTCGCCTTGAAAGTGAGCAAAATCTGGTGCAAATCGTGACTATCCATAAAAGTAAGGGGCTGGAATACCCAGTGTGTTTTATCCCCTTTGTTAGCCTTGCACGGGATAATCGCCGCCGCCCGACACCCATGCTCTATCACAGAACCGATGCGGATGGGGCACAAGAGCTGGTATGGGATATTGAAGGTACAGACGAAGGCTGGGAGCAGGCAAAGCAAGAAACCTTAGCCGAAGATCTTCGTCTACTTTATGTGGCGCTCACCCGCCCCGTATATTTGTGTTATTTGTACATCGCTAACCATAGCCGGATGTTAAAAGCCGGGATCAAAAGCCAACTGCATGAAACCGCTATCGGTTACCTTTTAGGCATTACCGATGCCGACTGTGATTTTGCTCGTCTGCACAATGCGGCGCAGGCGCTACTTAATGGTGTAGAGTCGAATGCGCAAGCGATCAGCGTTGAGTGTGTTGCTGACAACATTGCTGATAGCAAGCTGCACACGGGTGAAATGCAATCCCACACCTTAAATGCCCGTAATGTCACCCGTCAGTATCGCACCCCATGGCGAGTAGGCAGTTATTCAGGTTTAGTCAAAAATGCACCCCACGCCAAAGCCAGTCCGGGCGCCGATGATGAAGTTAGCGCGGTATTTGGCGCAGAACCTGCCAATAGCCTAAGTGAATCCTCATGGCAAGATAGCGCTGATGTGCCGCAGCTACCGCTACTCAATCGCTTTAGCTTTGAGCGCGGCGCCAACGCGGGGAGTTTTATGCACTTAGTGCTTGAGTTAATTGATTTTACCCAAGCTCAAACCGACTTACCGCGAGAGCTACCTAAGGCTATGTTGCAATACGGTATTGCCCCCGAATGGCAAAGTGTATTAGAGGATTGGTACCTTGAGGTCTTACAGGCACCGCTGGCATTGATGGCGCAGGATAATCAGCTCATCAATCCCGAGCTGTGTTTAGCCGCGCTCGCGCCACAACACACCTTAGTGGAGATGGAGTTTTACCTGCCTTTAAATCGATTAAAAGATGCTGAGCTGAATCAACTCCTCGGGCAATTTCGTTACGATACCGCGCTGCATTTTGATGAATTACAGGGCATGCTCAAGGGATTTATCGACTTAACCTTTGAATATCAAGGTAAGTTTTATATCGCCGACTATAAATCAAACCATTTAGGCGACACGATTCAGGCCTACCATTATGGTGCGCTTAAGCAGGCGATTAGCGATCATAGGTACGATTTGCAATATATTCTCTACTCCCTCGCCCTGCATCGATATTTGGCGATGCGACTGCCAAACTATGACTACGATACCCATATCGGCGGCTGTTATTACTTGTTTTTACGGGGAATGTCGGTTCAGTATCCCGGCTTTGGGGTTTACTACGATAAGCCACCTAAGGCGCTCATTCTCGCCTTAGATGCGCTGTTTAACCGCAGCCAAGATGAAAGCTATATGAGTCAACATAATACGGAAGCGATGGCATGAACCACTGCACCGAAATGAATAGCACCGAAATGAATAGCACCGCAATGAATAGCGCCACAGCCCTTGCAGCCAATTGGTACAATGCAGGCGCACTCAGACTTAAAGCACCACTGGCTGAGTTGCTCAAATATTGGGAAAAAGAGCGGCTTATCACCGCTCTCGATCGTCATTTTGCCCTCGAGATGGCCCGTCTTCACCCCAATGACGCCCAAGAGCCACTGTTTATGCTGCTGTGCGCCCTGCTGAGTCAGCAACTGTCGGCCCAACATACTTGTCTAGTGCTCGAATATATAGTGCCAACCAATCCGATGGCAGAGCCAGTAAACCGCTGTCAAATCCGTTTAAGCCTTACTGAACTGATTGACGCACTGCAACACTTTGACGCCATTGGAGCACCAAATAGCAATAAACCACTGATTTTTGAGGATGGTAGACTCTATCTTGAGCGTTATCATCATTTTGAAACCCAAGTCGCCAGCGCCTTAACAAGGTTATCAGCGACGGCGCTTTCGTTAACGCCCTCGCAGCCTTTAGCATCGGATAATCAGTCACTTTTGCCGCTACGCAGGCAACTGGATTGCTTATTTCCAAGCGCAACCCACACCGCTGAAGTAAACATCGATTGGCAAAAGGTCGCCACCGCTACTGCGCTCGGTAGAAAGCTGGCGGTGATAACTGGTGGCCCCGGTACAGGTAAAACCACCACGGTGACTAAATTGCTGTTGTTACAACAATTAGGTACACCAAAGCAGATAAGACTTGTCGCCCCGACAGGCAAAGCGGCCGCCCGTTTAAGTGAATCCATTAAGGCCTCTAAAGCGAGACTCGAGCAGGAACTTAAGCAGGCTCAAGCGACAAACGAACTGGCGCAAAACCACGAAACCCAAGCCCTGTTAGCCGCGCTTAAGCAAGTACCGGAAGAGGCATCAACCTTACATCGCCTGCTGGGTGTCATCCCCAATTCAGCGCATTTTCGCCATCATCAAGGTAACCCATTACGGCTCGATCTTTTGATTGTGGATGAAGCCTCCATGGTCGATTTACCTATGATGTACAAGCTGCTTAGCGCATTGCCGGAACACGCAGGCTTAATATTGCTGGGGGATCAGGACCAACTCGCTTCAGTTGAGGCAGGCGCCGTACTTGCCGATATTTGCGCCGGACTTAAGCAAGCCTCGATGCAACATACCGAATGGAAAATGCGTTATAGCCAAGCACAGGCCGAACAATTAACCGCGCTCACGGGCTTTAATTTAACCCCCTTTATCCACGCTGAGCCTAAAATTGGCGATAGCCTGTGTATGTTAACCCACAGCCATCGATTTAAAGGCGATGCGGGGATTGGCTTGCTAGCCAGCGCAGTCAACCGTGCCGATCTCGCGGGCATTTTAGCGGTATGGCAAAGAGGGCTGGCCGAATTAACCTGGCTAGAACACAGCGTAGATCACAGCCAAACTCAAGCAAAAGTCAGTGAACCTAGCAGCAATACCGGACTTAAAGCGCTACTTGCACAAGCCTGTGAGCAATACGGTGACTATTTGCGCCTATTACAACCAACGCACGCCACCACAATACACACGAGTGAGCCATTTTGCCCGCCAAGCGCCATGGAGGCGATTGCCAAATTTAATCAATATCGCATTTTGTGCGCCGTGCGAACCGGCGATTATGGTGTCGAAGGGATTAATCTTGCGGTGACGAAGGCGTTAGCACAGGCCAAACTTATTCAGCCGCAGCAGGAATTTTACCTCGGGCGCCCGATTATCATCCAAAGCAACGACTATAACTTAGGTCTGTTTAACGGCGATATTGGTTTGATTTTGCAGGATGAAGAGAGAGCTGACCGACTGATGGCCCACTTTATTAAGGCCGATGGCAAACTGCTAAAAGTGCTACCCGCAAGGCTACCTAGCCACGAAACCTGTTACGCCATGACGGTACATAAAAGTCAGGGCAGTGAATTTAATCGAGTCGCCCTAGTGCTCCCGCCAAATCCTAGTCTCGTTCAGTGGCAATTGCTCACCAAAGAGCTGATTTACACCGCTATTACCCGTGCAAAACAACACTTTAGCTGTTTAGGTACACAGCAAGTCTTCGAGCGTGCTAGCTTGCAAGCTACCCAGCGCGCCTCAGGTTTAGCGGATAGACTATGGCGCGATAAGTCGATAATCAATTAACATTTAACAAATTGATTAATAAATAAAAATAGCAAAAAATGGAGCAAGGAGTTGATGGAACAAACAATGATAAAACTGCAACAGATGCAAGATGTCATCAATTTATTTGATAGCATCAAGCCTGAGGCGCAGTTACCCGCGCAATACTATGAAAGCACACGCTATATTCGTTGGTCTGAATTTGAGGCAATGCAAGTGTATGAGCTTGATTTTGAGCCTTATTTATCAATTGCTGAACGCTGTAACATGCGTTTTTTTACCCTGCATCAGAGCCAGCAACGTGTGTACCTTGCTCATTTGAATGATGCTGGCCACGCACCAAGATGGGAAGCCCGGCCACTCTTATTATCACAGTTGCGTGATACCGAGTTGATGACATCTCTTATGCAAGATCACGCCTATCAATTAGGGCTGAAGATCAATCTCGAAGCAAACTACCCTATTTAGATTTTAGTGCTAGACGACATTGAAACCGCTTGTGGATCGATTGGAAAATATATTTTTACCTCAGTTCCCTTGCCTAACTCAGATGCGACGTCAATCGTACAATCGTGCTGACGCAAAATTTGAAGCACGATAGACATTCCCACTCCGGTCCCAGTCCCAACGGGTTTAGTGGTATAAAAGGCATCAAACATTCTTGTGAGGGTATACTCATCCATACCGCAGCCGTTATCAACGACCCTTAAGCATATGTTTGTATCGGATTGGGAGAGGTAAAGCTCTATTGCAGCAGATCTATCATCGACCACACTACAGGCCTGATAAGCATTCACAATAATGTTCATTAATACCTGATTGAGTTCGCCAACATTAAATAAAACCATAGGCACATGCGAAATCTCATTTTTTATCAAAACATTATTAAGCATTGGTCGCAATAATTTAAGGGTAAACTCTAGGGCATCGGCTAATTGAATGTAAGACTTCCCCGTTGAATCTGTTCGAGCAAAAAAGAGTAAATGGTTAACAATATCTTTGATACGCATTAAACCTTGGCAAGTATCGCTTGCCAGCTCAGGCAAATCTTCCTTAATAAACTGTAGCTTAGCCTGATCAATTTGTTGTTTATCGCCCGCATCAATACTCGCCAATAAGTCCTGAGCGTAGCTGGTTAAACTCCTGACATTTGAAAGGATATATGCAAGTGGATTATTAATCTCATGGGCAACCCCAGCAGCCACTGTGCCAAGTGATGCTAATTTCTCCTGCTGAATAATTGATTGTTGTTGCTGCTTAATCAGATCGATTTGTTGCTGTAACAACAGATTTTTCTCATAGAGTTGGCGGGTACTGTCTTCGAGCAACTGCTCCACCTCTTGCCTTGCCCTTTTTTCCCGCAGATAGGCTGCGTAGTAAGGATTTTCGCTGTCAGTCATTTTGTAACTCGATGATTAACATACAATGATCGGCGCCAGTATGCATGCAAGTATCGTGGGTGATCTGGATCTTTTGTTTAAAATGCTCTGCGGCACCAAACAGCAATCCTTCAGCACAAAAACACAGTCGGCGGGGGGATGAGTACCTTAACGCAATTTGATTGTCTGACAAGTGCTGGCCAGTAATATTCGGCAATGAGGGTTCATGGTAGAGCTTATTGACTTCTAAATGAATCACATCGTGGATCCCCATCACTAACGAAGTAAAATCTTCAAAATGTTCAACAACACTAGCGTGGCGTGAGGCCAGTCCATTAAACAGAAACTGACCAAATGCTTTGACTACGTCCTGTATCGGCATATTAAGCCGCTGAGCCACGTCCTGAACAATGCTAAATAACTCGGACTCAGCATAACTTTTGGCAGACACATACACGCGATCCTTAGGAGCATGTTTTTCCAACAAATCGTTCCACACTGACATACCGCACTGAGCTACGACCATATCTTCAAGCACATTAAAAATAATTCCTTTCATACACACCTCATGGGGTGACCAAGTCGAGCTAACAGGCGAGTGTCACATTTGTCCTATACATTACCTATAAAGTAATAGCAGCAATCTTAATGTTCACCAGTATTTTTATGCGAAGTTGCTAGGGCGTGTTGAATGTTTCTAAACCCAAGTCATCAAGTAATGACGTCATAGCCAAGCCGTTAATAACATCGTCGATAATAACCCTTAGCAGCAGGTCTATTCGTGAAGCGTTACCACTCACTGGTTAAATGTTGATTTAGATACACAGATGCGAACTTGCGTCTCTTTTCTTGAATAAAATCAACAGGAGTATAAGTCGACGTCCATCAATGCAGCATCCTGTTATACAAGGGTTGTTGATGCGCTAAATGCGCTTATCGCGCCCTTTATGCCAGTAAAAATTGCATCGCAATTTGACAATCTGATGGATAGCCACTTTTGTTTAGCCTAATATGCCACCAACTGTGAAATAGGCCATGCGACAAACGCATATTACAAACATTGCCATACCAATAAGTAGTCACTTTTATGCCTAAAACACCCGCCCACTCGCCCGCTAATACCCTTGTGGTCCTCGATTTTGAAACCTCGGGTCTTTCGCCCAGTCAAGGTGCTCGAGCTATTGAGATTGGGGCGGTATTGATTGAACAGGGCCAAATCACTGCGCGTTTTTCAGAATTAATGAATCCAGGTTTTCGGATAAACACCTTTATTGAAGATTACACCGGGATCAGCAATCAAATGCTGTCACGTGCAGCGCCCTGCGCCGAGGTAATGTCACGATTTGCCAAGTTTATCGGCAAGCACCATTTGGTTGCCCATAATGCCGCATTCGATCAGCGGTTTCTTGATGCTGAATTTGCTCAAATTGGTCACCAATATTCCGGCCAGTTTGGCTGCTCTCTCCTGTTGGCAAGGCGCTTGTACCCAGAGGCGATTAATCATCAACTGGCAACGTTAGTAAGCTATAAACAACTGCCGACCGAGGGGACTTTTCACCGCGCGCTTGCTGATGCGGAAATGACGGGACACTTATGGCTACGAATGTTAGCGGATCTGAAACGGGACTTTGCAATAGCCGAACCACCCTTCAGTCTAATGCAAAAAGTGATGCGCAAGAGTAAAGCTGAGGTGCCTAAGTTTCTGCGTCAATATGCCAGAGGTTAATCCACTCAGCGTTGACCAGTTTTACACCATACACCAGCCAAACTTGTCATAAAAAGCCAAGTGCTAGCAAACACTTGGCTTAATCGCGTAAATCAATACAGAGACAGCTTAGCCTAGCAATGCGAGGTCAATCCCGCAGGAACTGCGAACGACTAAGGTGGTTGGGATCAATTGAGGGCCTACCGCCTGACCGCGAATAAGCTTGAGCAAACTCTCGACTAAAATCTCACCCGCTAACTGAGTATTTTGTTTGATGGTTGTCAGTGGTGGATTAGCAAAACTTGCCACAGGAATATCATCATAGCCCACCACAGCCACTTGCTCTGGCACTAATATCCCCTTCTCTTTTAAGGCACGAATGGCACCAATAGCAATCAAATCACTAGCGGCAAAAATCGCATCAAACGTAAGCCTTTTTTCTATTAATGCCATCGCCGCATCATAACCAGCACTTTCAGTGCTAATGGCTGAAATTTGCCGCTCAGCCACCACTGGTAATCCTGCGGTTTGTAAGGCTTTGACATGACCTAAATATCTGTCCCTAAATTCTGGGCTATGACTAGAGGCGTCACCTAAGAAGGCAAAAGCGCTACGGCCAAGGGAAATCAAATGTTCAGTGGCTATCAGGCCACCTTGGTGATTATCACAACCAATGGATAATACGGATTTATTGTTATGCTCGGCGCCCCAAATCACAAAATGAGTATGTTGAGCGAGTAACTTTTCAAGCTTCTGCTCGTAATCCATATAATCGCCGTAGCCCAGCAAAATAATGCCATCAGCTTTATTACTGTCTTCGTAGTCGGCATGCCAATCGCTAGAAAGCTGTTGAAATGAAACGAGTAAATCATACCCCTGTTGCGCAGTTGCCCGTGTTATTGAGCCTAACATCGACAGAAAAAATGGGTTGATGAGGGAATCATCATTAGTCGGGTCTTCACACAATAACAGCGCCAGAGTATGACTATTTTGGGTACGCAAATTACTGGCGTTTTTATCAACCTTGTAGTTAAGTTCCTTTGCAATTGCTTGGATCCGCTGACGGGTCTCTAAGTTGACAAGCGGGCTATTTCTGAGGGCTCGGGAAACTGTAGACTGGGATACACCAGCACGATAAGCAATATCAATTGAGGTCGCTTTCGATGCCATAACGGAGGTCACCATAATTATTATTTTGGGGGATACTAAAACAGTTCTAATGACTTGTATAGCCGAAGGGTTTACAACTGTCTAACAAGTTAACCGAGTTAATCTGCTTTAACCTATTGAAAGCTAAACTAACTTAACCGCCACCTTAACGCTGGGTGCTTAACCACGATAATGCGGCTTATGATTGTGTGACTAAAAACACAGACTAGAGAAAATAAATGCTTCAAAAAAACCGCTAACGCTATTCACAGCTTTGCATTCACTAATAATTTGCTGAGTCGCATTTATTTTCTCTTAACCAGATAGAAGTTAAATCCCTAATTCATCGAGTAAATCATCGGCGTCCACATTGGTATGATGTTGACTTATCGCGGGCTTGTCCGCCATTCGGCTCCAAGGAGTGCTTTCAACATTTGAAGCTTGCGTCCCACTCACGCCGTGCTGTTCGAGTAAGCTATCAGGGTCAAACTCCTCATCATATTCAAACTCATCCAGTTTGATAAACTCGGTCTTATCCATCGCAAATTCAAGGTAGAAAATGTGATTATTTTCGGTTTTAAAGGACACTCGCCTTGCTACAGCATCATCCAAGTTTGCATCAATAGAGATAGTCAACTCTTTGTTTATCGTTAACATTTTTGGCTGACTTTGGCTGATGGAAGTTTGTAATTCCTTAGAGACTTTATTAATAAAGTCACCTAAGATTTGGTTCATTAACTCCCCCATCACATTACCCACTTCATCAGAAGTATGGGAAAAGGCTAATTCCTCTTCAGGCATGCCCATATTGAGCATATAGCGACGGTAGATTTCGATAGCCGCAGCAGCGGAAAAGTTAATAACAACAAGCCCTGAAAATCCCCCATCAAAAATCGAAAAACATCCTAAGTCGGGTTTTAAGCGGGTACGGGTAATGCTTTGTACCATACCTGCATGGCTCACATGGCTTGCGCTGGTACTCGATAATACATGGGCAACAGAGTGGCATAACTTCAACAATATATCGTCAGAAGTCACAATCGTATTTGTAGTCATAATTGATTCTCAAACATAACAGTTGATTAATCTTGCGCGTAAAACGGTAAAAAATCAAAATTAAAACAACTAATTAGATATAGTTATCATGATTGAATTTGTTAATAAATGGTAAGTTGTTGAATTTAATAAATACTTCATCACATGCGATTAAACTGATGAAATATCCTCAAAATAAGCCATAAAATCACCACTCAGGAGAAGGCCTGCAAAGATCCTGCTTAAGATCAAAGAAACCCCATATTGTTTACCAGTTTATATGAAATTTAACCCGCTAATATTCTATTAAAAAACATTCGCAGGTATATTGTTGAACATTATTTTTGCGCCCGAGGACTCCAGATGATCACTTTTTTGCGCCAATTCACCATTTTAAAACGTCTAATGATGATGTTAGTGATGGCGGCCATTGGAACTGTTTGTTTTGCAAGTTTTTCGATTAAAGAACAATACAGTAATTTGATCGAACAAAAATGGTTACAAATCGATGGTCAACTTGGCAGTATCCTCAGTGTGATAGACGTTTATCGCCAAGATGCTGTTAACGGTAAAATGAGCGAGCAAGAGGCTCAAAAAGCTGCTGCGAACCTCATTAACCAAACCCGTTATGCCGGGGTTGGTTACTTTATTCTGATTGATGACAACAACCAAATCCTAGCCCATGGTGAAAATGCCAGCCTAATCGGTACCTCTGCACAAAATTTCACACTCCCCAATGGCACTAATCCGCTGACTACGATGCTGTCTCAAGCTCGGCAACATGACAAAGCCATGCTGGAATATCCGATTGCTAATCCTGTTTCAAAAATTGTTGAGGACAAATTGGCCGAAGCCCGCTACTACCCACAATGGGGCTGGACTGTGATCACAGGGGCTTATCTCAGTGACGTAAAAGAGAGTCTGTATAATGTGATGATCGACTATCTGATTATCATGTTTTTGATTTCTGTACCTATTTTTGCATTTTTCCTTGTTCTTAATCATTCGATTACCTCACCATTGAATGATGCTATTGAAGCCCTTGAAGATATCGCTCAAGGCGAAGGCGACTTAAGCCAGCGTTTAAGCACTCAAGGCAAAGATGAAGTTGCTCATCTCGCCCAAGCCTTTAACCTTTTTGCCCAAAAAATTGGCGATATGGTGGGACATTTGCAACCCCTGGGAAAATCGCTCGACAACGATGCTAAACAGTTAATGCTTGCCGTTGAGGAGTCGAACCAAAGTGCGGAACATATCCACCGTGAAACCGGTAGCGTAGCAACGGCAGTTAATCAAATGCTGTCTACGACCCATGAGATGGCGAGCAATACCCAGCAGGCCGCCGATGCCGCCACCAGTGTGAAAAATCAGGCTCAGCAAAGTAAAGCTGTGATTGACAATACGGTGCGCGATACAGAGAAGTTGGTCCAAGAGCTGAAAGCATCAGAAGCAATCACTCAAAAATTGGGACAAGCCTCTGGTCAAATTGGCAGTATTTTGGATGTGATTCGGGGCATTGCTGAACAAACCAATTTGTTGGCACTTAATGCCGCCATTGAAGCTGCTCGTGCGGGTAGTCATGGCCGAGGATTTGCCGTTGTCGCAGATGAAGTAAGAGCCTTAGCCAATCGCACCCAAGACTCGACCAATGAGATCCAAAAAATTATCTCAGAAATTCAAACCGGTGTGGGCTCAGTGATGCAAAGCAATAGCCAAACCCAACATCAATCAGAAGAATTGCAAGCTAAGGCTCAAGAGGCTGGGCAAGCCATGGCCGCAATTCTGGGGCTAATTGCCCACATCAGCGATATGAACACTCAGTTAGCGAGTGCGACAGAAGAGCAATCCCTCGTGACAGAGGAAATTAACCGTAATATCTGTAATATTTCAGAGCTAACCGAAGTGTCTGTAAAAGCCAATGACAGTAATAGCCGAGCAGCACAATCATTACAGGATATTAGCCAGGATATGTCCCATACCTTAGGGCAATTTAAAATCTAACCTAGCGAATGTTTTCAATAGCAAACAAGAGGACGTATAAAAACGTCCTCTCTTCCTTTAACATTAGCTAATGAAACGACACAACCAACCCTAGCATACGAAATGCAGGCTGATTGAGGATGCACTTGAGAACAATGTCCTTTAAACAGGAATCCATGTTATAAGGTAAACTCCTAACTTGCATTCACCTCGCCAAAGGAGAACCGCCTATGCGTATGACCTTAGCCGTACATACCCGGCAATATACCATTCACAGTTTTAGCCCTAAGGCGCAAATTCCTACCGAAGTCTTTGCTGAAGAAGTGTATTTTATCTGCAAAACAGAAGAAGGTTTGACCTTGGTTGTGCCTAGTGAGCTTGCGCTTGATAGCTTAGAGCAAGAAACTAACTGGAGCTGTCTAGAAGTGTTAGGCCCTCTAGGATTTTCATTAACGGGTATTTTATCAAAAATTGCCAGCACCTTAGCCGATGTGCAAATCAGTATTTTCGCCCTTTCAACCTTTGATACTGACTATATTCTCGTGAAGAAAAATTGCCTCCAAGGCGCCATTGCTGCCTTAAAAAAGGCCGGTTATAAGATTATAGAGTCGAACGAAGCGCCATAATATTCATAAAGAGTTAAGCCACTATGTACGAAAAATCTGTCACTATCACCGCAAAACATGGTATTCATACCCGCCCTGCGGCACTATTGGTGAAAGAAGCAAAGACCTTCGATTGCGACGTTTTGGTTGAATGTAACGGCAAGCAAGCCAGTGCTAAGAGCTTATTTAAGCTACAAACATTAGGTTTATACCATGGTGTCACTGTCAGGGTTTTCGCCGAGGGAGAGCAGGCGCAGGAAGCCGTCGAAAAAGTCTCGGCCTTGTTAATCACCTTAAGTTAGCGAACCGCCCAACATCATTAGGAATGACTATGTCGATAACGGGGATTATTGTGTCATCGGGTATAGCCTTCGGTAAGGCTTTACACCTTAATCATTGCGAAAACCACCTCGACTATCGCCCAATTCCGCTCTCTAGGATCCCGCAGCAACAAAGTAAGTTTCTTAAGGCGTTACAAACACTGAAACAACAGCTCAGTCTAAGCCAAACTAAGCTCGATCCTGACAGCGAAAACTACCAACTGATTGAAGCCGATTTATTACTCCTTGATGATGAAGAACTGATAGAACAAGTCAAAGAAGCCATTCGCACCTTACAACTTTCCGCCAGTGTCGCTGTTGAGCGAATATTTGCCCATCAAGCGAATGAACTCGAGTCCCTAGACGATCCCTATTTAGCCAATCGAGCCCAAGACGTTCGATGCCTTGGACAGCGCATAGTCACCGCGATTAATGGCCGTTTGGACCAAGGTTTAACTCACCTGAGTGAACCTACGATACTGCTAGCACAGGATCTCACCCCAGCAGAATTTGCCTTGCTCCCTAAAGAGCACATCAGCGGTATTGTGCTTAAAACCGGTGGACTCACCAGTCATACCGCTATTTTGGCCCGTGCAGCAGGTATACCCGCTATTTTAAGTTGTCAGTTCGATGCAGAGCTCATCCCTAATGGCACCCCATTAGTGCTCGATGCAATAAGTGGAGCGCTTTATGTCAATCCGGAGCCTGAGCAACAAGCTCGTTTAACCGTGACCCTGCACCATGAACAAGCAAGACGTCAGGCACTTCAAGCTTATCGCGATGTTCCGGCTCAAACACAGGACGGACATCAGGTTCGCCTGCTGGCAAACGTCGGCAATTTGAATGAGATCACCCATGTCAAAGATGAAGGGGCCGATGGAATAGGCTTATTCCGCACTGAATTTATGTTAATGCATACCAGCACCCTGCCGGATGAAAAAGCCCAGTACAATCTTTACTGCGAGGCTCTGCATGCTCTAGGTGGTAAAACTTTTACGATCAGAACCTTAGATATTGGCGCCGATAAAGAACTCCCGTGTTTATGCCAAGACATAGAAGATAATCCCGCCTTAGGACAACGTGGGGTGAGATACACCTTAGCGCACCCAGAATTATTTAAGACCCAACTTCGTGCCATTTTACGGGCAGCAAATCACGGTCCGATTCGCTTAATGTTTCCTATGGTCAATCAAGTCGAAGAGTTAGATGAGATATTTACGCTTATCGCCGAATGCCAGGATGCCCTCGAAGACGAAGAAAAAGGCTATGGTGAACTGAGTTATGGCATAGTGGTAGAAACGCCCGCAGCGGTGTTGAATTTAGCCTCTATGCTACCAAGGCTGGATTTTGTTAGCATAGGCACCAATGATTTAACACAATATGCCATGGCAGCAGACCGCACCAACCCACAACTGACACGGGATTACCCTTCCCTTTCACCTGCGATTTTAAGCTTGATAAACATGACAATCATTCAAGCCAAAGCAGCCGAGGTCACAGTATCACTCTGTGGTGAATTAGCCAGCTCGCCACACATCGCTCCGCTACTCGTGGGAATGGGGCTGGATGAACTCAGCGTTAACTTAAGCTCATTACTAGAAGTGAAAGCAGCCATTTGCCAAGGTGAACTGGCGAAATTTTCTGCGTTAGCGCACACTGCGATGCAGCAAAATAGAATTTCAGATCTGCAACAGTGTATAACAAACTGTAAATAGTACATTTAATTGGTTATGCTGCTTTACAGACCAACACAGAACAACAAAAACAAGCAAAGGGGCACCACATTATGGGATTTTTAAGCCGCATAAGGCGATTGGTATCAGGACAGCCACAACTTGCAGGTGGCATTATGGTTTACGCCCCCGTAAATGGAGAAATCGTCGCAATTGAAAAAGTCCCCGATGTCGTTTTTGCAGAAAAGATTGTCGGTGATGGCATTGCTATCGCGCCTAAGGGCGACACGATTGTTGCGCCGATTGATGGTACTATCGGTAAAATATTCGAAACTAATCATGCCTTTAGTATTGAATCACCTCAAGGATTAGAACTATTTGTTCACTTTGGTGTTGGCACTGTCGAGCTAAGAGGGCGTGGTTTTAGTCGTTTAGCCGAAGAAGGTCAAGAGGTCAAAGTAGGCGATCCGATTTTGTCATTTGATATCGAGTATCTTAAAGACCAAGTAGACAGCTTACTCACGCCCGTGGTGCTTGCCAATATGGAAGATGTGAAGTATTTAGACAAAGCTCAGGGGAGTGTCACTGCGGGCAAAGATCCTATTTTTACGGTGCAACTTTAACAATTAATCCAGTGTTAATTAGCAGTCCATTTAAGATCCATACCTTAGCTAATCCCCTTTTCTTCGTTAATCATACCGCTGGTAGTTTGCTGATACTGCCAGTGGTCACATTCGCAGCATTAACCTAAGCAAAAATAGCTGCACCTCAGACAGCTAATCGACCTAATATCCGTTAATAGTGATAAATTCAGTATTTTCGATAATAGGTAATTGGCCTAACTGTGATAATTCTTGTTTGAGTTTGATCATCATATCCATCTGTTTAGCTGAAGGCGGTAAATGTATTTTAACAATCCGTATAGCCGCGATGGACTTATAGTCAATCACCCGTCTTACAAATACGCAGTCTTTTGCCTGTATTTGAGATATCACTTCATCTGATACTTCATAATCCAATGGAAAATCAGCCTCACCTACCAGTCGTAATTGTAGGTAAACACAGTGTGACGCTAAAAGACTAATGCATTCACGCCATTTGGTATTGTTCATCACAACTCGTTGTCGTTATCTTTAATGCTGAATAGTATATATTTTTCAGATAGATAAATCATAGATTGCAATCTAAAAATAAAAGGCCAAGTGTGGAGAGCACTTGGCCTTTGACTGGAGATGAAATATTACACGCGATTAGAAACCTTCAACGCCCGCCATATCGGGAAGATGATGGGCAATACCTTTGTGGCAATCAATACAGGTCTTCTCACCACTGGCCAGCGATGTGGAGTGCATCTGCGCGGCGCGTGGTGACTGCCTGGTAAAGTCCATATAGGTAAAGTTATGGCAATTTCGACACTCGAGCGAGTCATTTGCCTTTAACCTTGCCCATTCATGTTCAGCCAGCTCGCGACGTTTACTCTCAAACTTTTCGCGGGTATTGATGGTGCCAAACACTTTACCCCACACTTCTTTCGATGCCTGCATCTTACGGGCAATTTTATCGGTCCAGTTATGCGGCACATGGCAGTCAGGGCAAGTCGCACGCACCCCACTACGGTTAGTGAAATGGATAGTCGACTGTAACTCTTGGTAGACGTTATTTTCCATTTCATGGCAACCAATACAAAAGGCTTCTCTGTTGGTGGCTTCAAGCGCCGTGTTAAAGCCCCCCCAAAAGATCACCCCTGCCACAAAGCCACCTAAGGTTAGAAACCCTAAACTGTAGTGCACACTCGGACGATTGAGAACTTGCCAGATCTTTTTAAGTTTATCTAACATGCTGACTCCTAGTGTTTTTTCTGCTCAGTATTCGCTTTAATCAGATGATCCATATCCACAAAGTCGTTCTCGACCAGTAATTTGGCATCCAGTTGCGGCACATGGCACTGAGTACAGAAATAACGCCTTGGTGAAAGCTCAGCTAAAAAGTTGTTATCCCTATCCATATAATGGGTCACGCTCACCATGGGTGCTTGCGAATCTCCAGTGCGTTGTCTTGCATGGCACGCCATACATTTATTGACCTTAAGATCGAGCTGATAGCCATCGATCTTATGTGGGATCACGGGTGGCTGCATTGGGTAGTTACGCACCTCTTTGATATCTTTATTCAGCACCGCTTGCATCGCGGGCGGTGTTGGCTCAACGTTAATCGGCGCCTGACGTAAGGTATCGATCTTATCCTCAGGAATACTGGCAGCAGTCACACTGGTCATCATCAGGGCTGAAAAGGCAAGCGCACTACATGCTGAAGCTAATTTGAATGTTTTCATCCTGTACTCCTTATACCTTGACGATTTTCACGGCGCATTTCTTAAAGTCGGTTTGTTTCGACAGCGGATCTGTCGCATCCAAGGTGACTTTATTAATGAGCTGACTGGCATCAAACCAAGGTACGAACACGAGTCCCACAGGTGGTTTGTTGCGACCACGGGTTTCGACACGGGTTTTGATTTCACCACGGCGAGACACGACTCGAACTTCATCACCACGGCGTAAACCACGTTTTTTCGCATCTTCTGGGTGCATAAAACACACTGCATCGGGGAAGGCACGATAAAGCTCTGGCACGCGTTGAGTCATCGAACCTGAATGCCAATGCTCGAGCACCCGTCCGGTGGATAACCACATATCGTATTCAGTGTCTGGCGACTCTGCGGGCGGCTCGAAAGGCAAGGCGTAAATCACTGCGCGGCCATCGGGTTTACCGTAGAACTCAAAGCCTGAGCCAGGTTTAACATAAGGATCGCTGCCCTCACGGAAACGCCATTTGGTTTCTTTACCATTAACCACCGGCCAGCGAATACCATGGGCTTCGTGGTAGGCATCGAAAGGTGCTAAATCGTGACCATGGCCACGGCCAAAAGTGGCGTATTCTTCAAACAGGCCTTTTTGGACATAGAAGCCAAAGTGTTTCGCTTCGTTGTTCAAATACTTAGGATCGGTATCGGCCAGCGGGAACTTATCGACGTTGCCGTTTTTGTACAGCACTTCAAATAAGGTTTTGCCCTTAAATTGTGGATTCGCCGCTAAGACTTCCTTCGACCAGACTTCATCGGTCGTAAAGCGCTTAGAGAACTCCATCAACTGCCACAGATCCGAGTGGGATTCGCCCGGCGCCTGCACCATTTGATGCCAGAATTGAGTGCGACGCTCGGCATTACCATAGGCGCCCTCTTTCTCAACCCACATGGCGGTTGGCAGAATTAAGTCCGCAGCTTGGGTCGTGACTGTGGGATACGCATCGGACACCACAATAAAGTTGGCAGGATTGCGATAGCCAGGTAAGCCTTCCTCGTTGATGTTTGGCCCCGCCTGCATATTGTTGTTCACTTGCACCCAATAGCAGTTCAAGTCGCCATCTTTTAAGCGGCGGTTTTGCTCGACGGCGTGATAACCAGGTTTTGGCGGAATAATGCCACTGGGGATCTTCCAAATTTCTTCGGCGTGTTTTCTATGCTCAGGGTTTGTTACCACCATGTCGGCGGGTAAAGGGTGGGAGAAGGTTCCCACTTCGCGAGCCGTACCACAGGCAGAAGGCTGACCGGTTAACGAGAACGGGCTGTTACCGGGCGTTGAAATCTTACCTGTCAGTAAGTGGATGTTATAAATCAGGTTGTTACACCATACGCCGCGGGTATGTTGGTTAAAGCCCATGGTCCAGAAGGACGTGACTTTAGTCTCGGGATCGGCATAGAGTTTAGCTAACTCGATAAGTTTAGCCTCTGGCACACCCGACATCTTGCTGACCTTCTCCACCGTATATTCGGCGACAAAGGCCTTAAAGGTATCGAAATCAATCGGAGTCGAATCCCCTGCCGTTTTCACGTTTTTGGCTTTCTGCTCCAGCGGATGGGTTGGACGTAAACCATAGCCGATATCCGTGGTACCTTGGCGGAAGTTAACGTGCTTCTTCACAAAGTCCCAGTTTACTTTATCGTTTTGAATGATGTAGTTGGCGATAAAGTTCAGGATGGCTAAGTCGGTTTGTGGCGTAAATACTATCGGTAAATCCGCCAAGTCGAAGGAGCGATGCTCAAACGTCGAGAGTACCGCAACCTTCACATGGGATGCGCTTAAACGGCGGTCAGTCACTCGAGTCCATAGGATCGGGTGCATTTCAGCCATGTTGGAGCCCCACAGCACAAAGGCATCGGCCGCTTCCATATCATCGTAACAGCCCATAGGCTCATCGATACCGAAGGTACGCATAAAGCCGACCACGGCTGACGCCATACAGTGACGTGCATTCGGATCAATGTTGTTAGAGCCAAAGCCCGCCTTCATTAGTTTAACCGCGGCATAGCCTTCCCAGACGGTCCACTGGCCCGAGCCAAACATTCCAACTGCGGTAGGGCCTTTGGCCTTGAGGGTTTCTTTCCATTTTTGCGCCATGATATCAAAAGCGCTGTCCCAGCTAATGGGAGTAAATTCACCATGCTTGTCGTACTTGCCATCGGTCATTCTGAGCATTGGCGTGGTCAAACGATCGCTGCCATACATAATTTTCGATAGGAAGTAACCTTTAATACAGTTAAGGCCGCGGTTCACTTCGCTGTTTGCATCGCCGTGGGTCGCAACCACTTTGCCATCACGTGTCGCAACAATCACAGAGCAGCCCGTACCACAGAAACGGCAAGGCGCTTTGTTCCACTCTAATTTGGTTTGCTCTGAGCTAGTAATTAAATTGCTGGCTGATGCCGGCAGCGCTAAGCCTGCGGCGCCCGCTGCTGCAATCACCGCATTGGCTTTAATAAAGTCACGTCTATTCATGTTCATTCTTCACCCTCTTCGAGCTGTTCACTCTGGTGGTAAACCATAGTGGCGGACAAGACGCCAGGAATGGCATTAATCTGTTCGATACCGTCCATCAAGGCACGTTGGGAGTTACCTTCAAGTACAACGACGAGTTTTACTTCGTTATTGACAGAGAGTTCGGCATTCTCAATCGCCATAATGTGTTGCCTAACATCCGCCATCTTATTTGGCATGACTTGCACCACGAGACTTGTGATATGCAGCTCTTTGCTCATCCGACACTCCGCTTTAATTCTGTTGTTATTATTTTGTATTGACTCAACCAGCCCCCGGTGGGCCGGTGAAGATTTGGCTAAACCATATGGCAAATCCCAATCCACTCACCAACAACACGGATAAGAGGGGGGCGAGAAATACGGTTAAAAAGATAAAAATTTTCAGTTCTAAGGATTTTTCTGCTGCGCTGTTAGCACTCATGCGTCCTCCAAGAGGTTCGTTCCTGTGATGGATTACTCTGATCACTACAGGATTTATAGGTATCTCTATTGCATCTTTGATCCACCAACTGATCATAGCGTTAAGGTGTTAACAAACTGTATACCTCAAAATCGGTAAACCCTTTGATGCTTGATCCAGATCATCAATTTGGCGATAGATTTAATTAGATCATGGTTTTTGAGCGTTTTTTCAGATTGTAAACAGGTTGATTAGTTATGTTTTTTTATTAACTAATTGCTAAAGCATGGAAAAGAGATAGGCGTTAGGCAACTAAACCGCACAAGATTTAAACAAAATATACCTTAAGGAGTATTAGGGGATGGTAAAGGAAGGCGCAAATTACCGATTATCTGCAGCGAAATTGGCTTAACATCTTCGTCAAATCGTTAACTCGCTCAAGATATAGCCAAAGTCCCTGCTGTATTCGCTAACTGTTTATCAATTAAAAGCCATTAGGGGCCATTCATTCGCTACCTACTTTGCCCTTTGAGGTTAGCCTGTGATAGCCCATAGCAAACAATCACGCCTGCAACAACATGCTGATCGCGGCTAATTATAGTTAGGTGAAAGTGAGCAATAAAAAAGCCGAACCCTAAGGTTCGGCTGTTAATGCTAAAGATGATGCATTATGCATAACTGACTGAATCTACAGTTTCAGTCAGTTATGCATCAACATCATTAACTCAGCAGGATATGGTTTAAGATACGCTTTTCCGAGATGGGATAAGCTGTTCCTAGCGCTTGGGCAAAGCATGACACCCGGTACTCTTCAATCATCCAACGGGCTTCAATCAGTGCCGCAGGTACGGGCTGTGAGCGCGGCACCTTGGCAAGTTGCGCCGCTAAGGCCTCCTGCACCTTAGTGATACTCTGCATATGCAAGCGGTCACGGGTCGGGTCTACAGGTAATTTATCGATGCGGATTTCAATCGCCTTTAAGTAACGCGCCACATCGGCTAAACGCTTCCAACCGCAGGCTTCGACGAATCCCTTAAAAACTAATTGGTCCAATTGGCTTTGAATATCACTCATCGCAAAAGCGATATCTAAGCTGATTTTACCCTTAGTCCGCTTTTTAATACCTTGATAGAGCGTCAAAATCTGCTCCACTTTTAGGGCGATTTGCTCAGCCGTTGGATTCAGCTCTTGGCGCACCCAATCCTTGGCCGCATCAAACTGCGCTGCATCGCGCACATCCAGCGCCTTTTCATCAAGCAACTGCTGCACGGCTGCGGCAATAATATCATCAATTAAAATTTGCACTTGGCCAAATGGATTGAAATACATCGCCAGTTTGGCCTTGTTGGGCAGCGCCTGTTGCAGGTGTTTTACCGGCGATGGAATGTTGAGTAATAACAAGCGACGTAGACCTTGACGATGCGCCGCCTCTGCCTCAAATTCATCATCAAATAATTTGATGGCAACTGAATCTTTATTATCAATCAATGCGGGGAATGCCCGCACTTGATAGTTGCCCTTACGCTGCTCAAATTGCTTAGGTAAGTCGCCAAAGGACCACTCGGTGAGTGCTTCCTTTTCAATCCCCTTATCCGCCACCTGACGAATCGCCTTAGCGACCACACCCTGTAACTCGGCCTTTAAGGTATCGAGCACCCGCCCCTGTGCCACTAACTTGCCCTTGTCATCCTCAATCTTAAAGTTCATCAGCAAATGCACTGGCATCTGCGAAACATCAAAATCTTCAGGATTGACGCGCGTGCCACTCATACGCAGCAGCTGTTTGCACATGGCGTCGAGTAAACTGGCGCTAAAGGGCTGCATCGCCTGCACGCAGGCTCGGGCATAATCGGGCGCTGGGACAAAGTTACGTCGTAGTCCCTTAGGTAAAGACTTAATCAGGGCAACACATTTCTCCTCACGCATCCCCGCCACGAGCCAATCGAAATCCGTATCATCGATTTGATTGAGTAGCGCCACTGGAATATGCACAGAGACGCCATCATCACTCGCCGCAGGATCAAAGTGATAACTCAGTTGCAAACGAATATTGCCCTTGTGCCAAGTATCGGGGAAATCGAGCGCCGAGATATGATCGGCACTGCGCTGCATCAATAGCGACTTATTAAAATCGAGTAAATCGGGCTGAGTTCGGCGCGCTTCCTTCCACCAGCTAAAGAACTTAGGCGCGTTATAGATGCCTTCGGGAATGCGCGGCTCGTAAAAGTCCATCAACACTTGTTCATCGACCAAAATATCGCGGCGACGGGACTTGTGCTCGAGCGCTTCGACATCCTCCAATAACTTTTGGTTAGCGATAAAGAAGGCTTCTTTGGTTTGTAATTGCCCTTCGGCAAGCGCGCTACGGATAAAGATTTCCCGCGCTTCAACAGGATTAATCGGCCCGTATTGCACGCGGCGACGATGTACTACGGTCAAACCGTAAAGCACTTGATTCTCAAAGGCGATCACACTGCCCTGTTTCGCCTCAAAATGCGGCTCTAGGTGATTCTTTTTAATCAGATGCGCCGCTAACGGCTCGAGCCACTCTGGCTCAATTTTGGCGCAGCAGCGAGCAAACAGCTTAGAGGTTTCCATTAGCTCCGCCGCCATGATCCATTTAGGGCCTTTTTTCGCCAGCGGTGAACCTGGGAACACAAAAAACTTACGATTGCGCGCGCCTAAGTATTCGTTGTTATTGTCCTTAAAGCCAATATGGCTGAGCAGACCCGATAACAGCGCACGGTGCAGCGCATCGTAGTTGGCAGGCGTCTCGTTTAAGCGCCACTTTAAATCGTGAACCGCTTGTTTTAACTGAGTATATAAATCCTGCCATTCACGCACCCGCAGGTAGGCTAAGTACTCGTCGCGGCACTTTTTACGGAACTGACTGGCGGATAATTCCTTTTGTTGCTCTTTTAAGTGCTGCCATAAGTTTACCCAACTGACAAAATCAGACTGGGGATCGGCAAAGCGGCGATGGGCTTCATCGGACGCCTGCTTTTTATCCATGGGCCGCTCACGGGGATCTTGAATAGACAGCCCTGAGGCGATCACTAACACCTCATTTAAGCAACCAAGTTGGTGGCTTTCGACCACCATACGCGCTAAACGTGGATCGACGGGGATTTGCGATAACTGCCGCCCCAGCGGCGTCAACACTATATTACCCTTCTGCTGCTTAACCGCCTGTAATTCCTCAAGCAGTAAGAAGCCATCGCGAATATGGCGCGGATCGGGTGGCTCAATAAAGGGGAACGCCGCAATATCGCCAAGGCCGATGGCGAGCATCTGCAAAATCACCGAGGCTAAGTTTGTACGTAGGATTTCGGGATCGGTAAAGGCTGGGCGGTTATTAAAATCCGCCTCATCGTATAAACGGATACAAATCCCCGGACCAACACGGCCGCAGCGGCCTTGGCGCTGATTGGCACTCGCCTGAGAAATCGGCTCGATCGGCAAACGCTGTACTTTAGTGCGGTAACTGTAACGACTGATGCGTGCTGTTCCTGGGTCAATCACATAACGAATACCCGGCACAGTCAGCGAGGTTTCCGCTACGTTAGTCGCAAGCACAATACGACGCCCTGTATGGCTGCTAAAGACCTTGGATTGCTCGCCGTAGGAGAGGCGCGCGTAGAGCGGCAAAATCTCAGTATCGCGGTAATTACGCCGATTAAGCTGCTCAGCGGTATCGCGAATTTCACGCTCACCGTTCATAAAGATCAAAATATCGCCTAAGCCTTCAGCAACCAGCTCATCAACGGCGGCAAAAATCCCTTCAATTTGGTCGAGATCGGCCTCAGTATCTTGTAACAATGGGCGATAACGGGTTTCGACCGGATAGGTACGCCCTGACACCTCAATAATCGGCGCATTATTGAAATGCTTAGAGAAACGCTCAACATCAATGGTCGCCGAGGTGATGATGATCTTAAGATCGGGGCGTTTTTTCAGAATTTGCTTGAGGTAACCCAAGATAAAATCGATGTTAAGGCTACGTTCATGCGCCTCGTCGATAATAATAGTATCGTATTGATCTAAATAACGATCTGAAGTCAGCTCCGCCAGTAAAATCCCGTCGGTCATCAGCTTGATATAGGATTCACTCTTAAGCGCATCGGCAAAACGCACCTTAAAGCCCACGACTTCGCCAAGCGGGCTTTGTAATTCTTCAGCCACCCTTGACGCGACACTGCGCGCTGCTAACCTCCGCGGCTGGGTATGACCAATAAAACCACGGCTGCCTAAGCCCAGTTCTAAACAGATTTTAGGCAACTGAGTGGTTTTACCCGAGCCGGTTTCACCCGCAATGATCACCACTTGGTTTTCACTGATGGCTTTGGCGATGTCTTCGCGCATGCCACTGACGGGCAGATTGTCAGGATAATTGATCTTAGGGCGAGCCTTCAGGCGCTGCTCTACTTTCTCGAACGCTGCTTGCGCCTGCTCAGTAAGTTTGGCTAATTCTTGTGTTTTTTTGTCAGAATCGGCTTCTTTATGGAGCTTAAATAAACGGCGGCGGATCCGCGAGGCATCACTTTGAAAGCACTGCTGGAGAAAAGCGCTCGATAGCGGATGTTTGTCAGAGTTCAAAACCAAATTCCATTGCTAGCATCGAAAAAGGCGATCCTAGCAAGGAACCTGGTTTATTGGTATGGCTAATTGTTCAAAACACACCGTAAACCGCGGGAAATTAGCCACCCAAATAACAGCTTAAGCGGGCGCAAGATAACATTGCTGCATGTATACATTCATCGCCTTCAACACATTGGTGCGATTGATTGTGCCGATGACTTTGCCATTATCCACCACCGGATAGGTCTTTGGTTTAGCGCCCAGCATCTGCTCCGCGAGTTGTAAAATACTCTCATCGGGACCGACATACAGGACTTCAGTGCGCATACAATCCTTCACCACTGAGGTTAAGTCACAGTGATAGCTGCTCTTTAACATGACAGCTAAGCAGTCTTGCTGGGATAAAAAACCCACTAAATTACCACTGTCATCCACGACAGCTGCACCCATCTTGTTATTATCTAACAGTTTCTCAACCGCAGTAGCCAGTGACATATTTGCACTGAGCAACACAGGCTGACGGTCCATATGGTCGCGTATTTTGATTGAATCCATAGCAATCTCCCCAAACTTACCTGTAACAAACTCACTTACCTGAGCTTTGAGTCTAGTCAAAATCTCGCAAGAGTTAAGCAATTAATATCGATTGAGCTTATCTGACGACTAGGGCATGTTGACGTTTTAAGGTTATAGCGGTAAGAACTGTTTGAGATAGATTTAGTATCCCGAAATAAGCTTAGTTAACGCTTAATGAAATTAATCCAATGATTTTACGTTCTATTGCATAGGTAAGCAGGGGTTGATACTTTGACTCATCGAGGTTCTAAGGTACCTACTCCGCCTTAATCATTAATCTGTGTCATTCGTTTTTCCTGCTAATTGATCTAACAAGCTATCGATACTCTGTTCGAGCAAATCGAGGACTAATTCAAATCCTTGAGCACCGCCATAATAGGGATCGGGGACCTCATCAATTTCACTATTTCCGTAAGACAACATTAGCTGAAGTTTGTATTGATACTCAAGCGGACAACGACTACGTAAATCCACTAAATTACCATTATCGGCTGCTAAAATAAGATCAAAATACTCAAAATCGGCATCAACAATTTGTCTTGCGCGCATACCATCGAAACTTAACCCGCGTTTTATACCCGCAGCTATGGCGCGACTGTCAGGTTTATCTCCTTGGTGATAACCAATGGTGCCAGCAGAATCAACTTCAATATTGAGGCGACGTTCACGAATTTTTGCACGGCAAACGGCCTCAGCCGTGGGCGAACGACAAATATTCCCCATACAGACCATTAAAATTCGTCTTATATTTTTTGCTTTTAACGCTTTATCTTCGAACAACTTAGCATCCTTTGGCAGTGCTATTTAGGGGGTGATGCGATTTGCCCAAAGGCGGGAGAAATACATTTTTTCACTTCAAAATGATAACCGTATTTCTCGTTAGCAGACTCGGTGATTTCCAGTATTTCGTAATCGTTTAACTCAACCACCACAGAATTGGCTAATTTTTCACAACGACTACGGCCATCGGCCTCAAACTTATAGGCAAATAACGCGATTAATTCTCGGATCCCCTTGTAGTATGTGTGCCCAAAAGTTCTTAAGGATTCGATAGTGCCATCAGCAGATTGCATGGTGAGATCATTAGCCGCTTTCTCTGCTTCAGTCTGGGCTTTTTCGGTTATTTTGACTTCAACAACAGTGTTTGCAAGACTCACTTTTTCATTTTTTTGTATTTTGTTCGCAACGTTCTCCAATAAAGTTTCACCATCGGAGATGGCAACAAGATTCATTAATAACACCACAGATAACACCATACGTAAAAATGCCGTTGTTACCACAAAGCGTTTTTTATTGTCCTGTTGGTTGGTCTCTAACCCTAAAATCCGTAAACCGATATGGAACAATAAATAACAAGGGATCACAATTTGCAGAAGCAGTAACGCGAGAATAGAAATACACACGAACCAAATGGGTAAATACAGCAAAATGGCAAAGTTGTGGGTGTAAGACAAATGTGAAGCTGAAACACCTGTGATTTCATTAACCACACTACCACTGGCGGCCAAGGCAAAGTTGGCAATAACGGCATAAAAGAGTAAGAAAATGGCTTTTCCAGCCAATGAATGCCACGCTATTGCAAATTTTGGCCAAAATTCAATGATTAATGCAACCGCAGTGATAATAGCGGCTAGCCAAATGTCTGACTGAAATAGCAATAAAGCAATTAATGCTAATAGATAACAACGCTGGGCAATGGTTAAACTTTGCAAAAAAGCTTTAGCGGTGACAATGGGCTGCTTAGTCCATTTGGGGACCGTTAAGATTTTAGCCAAGCGTTGCTTCAAAGAATGTTCACTAAATTGAATATCAACCAAAACCTACTCCTTGGTGTTATTGCCTATTAATAATCAGTATGATACTCGGCAAAACCCTTATTGATAGCGTTCGATTTTTATCAATATCCAACAATTTCGCAACTTATTCTTTAACTTCTTTATCCTCAGGCACAATGTCTGTCCTGATCCGTAAATAACTAGCAAATCGCGGCAAGCCATTCACCGTTAATCCTAGATACTTGTAAGTGATAAGTGTACCGATAGCAGGGGGATACTGACGCTCTGCAAGGTTAAAACCTGTGCCAATACTAAAAATTCGCCCCTCTGGTGTTTGCACTCTTAAGGCACCCATTTTCCCGGCAAATTGCCCTTTGCCAGCAACATAACCAATCACCGTCGCTTCAGCATCTAAATAGGGCTTTAACTTCATTACATTAGGATTACGTCCCGGCGTATATACCGCAGTGCGACGATGTAAAATTAATCCTTCAGCGCCAAGGGCAACTAAGGTATTTAAAGTGTCATAGAGGGCCTCGACACTGCCGACACTAAATTGCTCAATAACTTGAAGATAAGCCGATTTTCCCACGATAAGAGTTTGCATTTGCAGATAACGGTCTTCAAAGCTCCCCTTGGTTGTCGGTAAATCAAATACCATAAAGCGTACCTTTTGCCAGTCCGTATCCTTTGGCGATGTTTGACGTATTAATCCTGAAATCGCCTCAAACTGCCCTCGCCCGAGCCATAACTCACCTTCCATTGCGATAGTGGGAAACTCGGCGGTAAACCAACTTGGGGCCAGAATGGGATTCCCCTGACGGGTAAACAAACGTTGCCCATCCCAGTAACCACGCACACCATCAAGTTTTTCACTGACCAAAAACGCGCCGATTTGAGTATGATCGTCGAGTGCATATTCGGTTGCTAATTGAATATTCGGTGCAGGACTTGCATAGCTAACCGCAATAAATAAGCTGCAAAGACCAATGAGAAGCCCAAAGCACTTGGCAAGTGCATTTCTTAAAAAAAGTACGCGAATTGTCAGAGTCATTCCTTTGCCTCTCTGTAAGTCATCCCACTGCAAGCTTAGTATTTAGCCTTGACTGCCGCTAATCCGGCCGCAATATGATCCCCCTAACAGAGCGAGCAATTTGTATAGTTAACTATTTATACACATAAATTATCGGGCTATACTGCGGCCTCTTTTTTAAGCTCGTTCAAAGCAGGCAGACAAGTCGTATTCGGTTTGAACGAAAATGCTCACGAACAACCGCCCAAGTCGATGGAATAATTATGAAACCAGCAAATAACCACGGTATAAAACGCATCTTTAGAGCGACGGGATTTTCAATGAAGGGCTTAAAAGCGGCGTGGGTCCATGAAGCTGCGTTTAGACAAGAATTGATACTTGCGGTGGTGATGCTCCCCATCGCCTTATTGGTCGATATCAGCACCATGGAACGCTTAATGTTGATCTTAACGCTGTTTATCGTGTTAATTGTAGAGCTATTAAATTCTGCTATTGAAGCCGTTGTTGACCGTGTTGGCAGTGAGATCCATCCCCTGAGTGGTCAAGCAAAGGATATCGCCTCTGCTGCGGTGTTCATGAGTTTAGCGCTCTGCGGGATCACTTGGCTCGTGCTGTTATTACCGCGCTTGATATAATCCTTTGTGCGCATTAACACTGATTTAGGTCATTAAATTCGCTGATAAAAAACGCCTTTAGGAATTATCCCAAAGGCGTTTTTTATCCAACTCAACAAATTTAGTTATCTTCGATTACGAGCTTATCCGCTAAAAAACTTATCGCCTGCTTAATTTGCTCTAGTCTGTCATTTTCAGCCCAATAGGCGACATACACACTGCGTGAAATCGCACTCGCCCCCGCGACCAAATTCAGTTCGCCTCTTTGAAGCAAAGGCTGCACCAAATGCTCGGGTAAAAATGCGCAGCCGCCGTTATTTAAGATAAAATCTAAGGCGATTCGAGCCGAACTGGTATGTAAAGTTGGCACAGGTAAAGCCGCATATTCCTGCGCATGAATAATATTAAAAGCCGTCCCCCAATCGACTTTGACATATTGTCCAGCTTGCACCTCATTAACAGCCACATCCCGGGATTTAGATACCAGCAGCAAATTGATTTGGCCTAATTGGATTAATTCAAATTGGTCAATTTTGGGTGGATCAAAAGAGATCGCCAGATCGAGAGTCCTATCCATCAATTGCCGTGTCATTACGGTGAGTGGCAAAACCTCGGTCCGCAATGCAACCCCAGGAAGTCCCACATGCAGATGCTGTAAATACCGCTGTAAATAAGCATCCCAAATATTGGGGCCCGCGCCAATCGCTAATTGAGTCGATTGTAACTGACTAAGCGAAACATCCTGCTTGGCGCGCTCCCATGCTGTCAATACCGCTTCCGCATGGCCCAACATCCGTTCCCCCGCAGGGGTCGGCTGAATATTATTTCGTTGGCGCTCAAACAAGGCAACACCAAGAATGCTCTCAAGCTGTTTAACTCTAAAACTTACCGCACTACGGGTAAGGTAGAGGTTTTCCGCTGCCTTACCAAAATGGCGGGTACGAGAGACTTCCAGAAAGGTCTTTAGTAAATCGGTATCCATAAAAATTCTTGACCAACATAGGCAAATTTTTTTGATTTATAAATCAATAATACTAGCCAATACTCCACTTGCAAATCTTTGTATACCAAAATCTAGAAGGTAACAGCCATGTCTGAACAGTCTTTTTCAAACGCTAACAGGGGTTCTGAGACGCTGAACGGCTCAGCTGCCAGTTTTGTATCTCACAAACGCTTTTACGACGATACTAATTTCCCCAAAGGTTTTAAGCGCAGTGGCGACTTCACTAGTAAAGAAGCCGAACTGCTCGAATTACATGGTCATGCCATGAAAAACCTTGCTGAAGGTAAAACACTCCCAGTGACCGCCGACGAAGCACAATTTGTCGAAGTCATCAAAGGAAACATCGCTCCGAGTAGCTTGTTAGAGCAGATCTGGTTAAAGTACCGCAAACTCGCCCGGGGTAAGCCCTTTTATGCAGTGGTTGGTACGGTTCATTTACCAGCAACCAAACCTGAGGTTGAGCCAGAAGCGGCATTCGATGTAGATGTGGATGTTGAAATTGAAGATGATGTTCAGGATGAAGCTGAACCCGAGGACAAAGCATGAAAATGAAGGTTTGCGATTAAATGCGTGGTTGGATTTTATATAAAGAAACCGCGACTCAGCTAAAACCTGAATGGTATGAAATCGAACGTCTGTTGGCGGCAGCTAAGGCCGACAATATTGAATTAGCCGTTTATGCGCCGGATGAGTTTGATCTCACCGTGACGAGAGAAGATAACAAAAGTATTTTGTTAAATGGACAACCCGTTGAATTGCCGGATTTTATCATTCCGCGCATGGGTTCTGGCACCACCTACTTTGCGTTGGCAATCATTCGCCATTTAGAACGCTTAGGGGTCTATTGTTTAAATCCTTCAAAAGCCATTGAGATTGTTAAAGATAAGCTCTTCTCCCAGCAATTGTTGGCCGAGAAGAATTTACCGACACCAAAAACCATGTTGGTCAAATTCCCGGTTGATATTGATCTGGTTGAGCGACATTTAGGTTTTCCCGTAGTGATTAAAACGCTCTCAGGCTCTCAAGGCAGTGGTGTATTCTTATCACACAAAGCCCGTGAGTTTGATGACTTAATGCAACTAATTGAAGCGACAAATAAAAACGCCAACATTATTTTGCAAGAGTTCATTGCCAATAGTCATGGCCGCGACTTGCGAGTCTTTACTATTGGCGGACGCGTTGCAGGCTGCTACGAACGACGTGGGCAAGAAGATAGCTTTAAAGCTAATGTCAGTGCGGGTGGCTCGGCGAGGCCCTTTGAAATCACCCCTGAAATCGAATGGCTCGCGACGCAAACCGCCAATATTCTCGATTTAGATGTGGCAGGTATCGATTTATTGTTCGATAACGGCCATTACAAAATCTGCGAAGCCAACTCATCACCTGGGTTTGAAGGATTAGAATCGTGCTTAAATGTGGATATTGCTGCGCAAATTTTGCACTTTATCCGCATCCGTTTAGGCATGTTTAACAAGGACGAGAAAAGCAGCGAGCCAACATCGGCCGCTAACACGCATAACAATTGATGCGGTCTCGTTAAGCTCTTATCGGCGGCTCAGTCTCTACTGGGCCGTTTTTTTAGGCTTTACGACATATTCCCTTCACTAGGGCGCGTTGATGTTTCAGGATTATTTTTGCAGCAATGTGGCTGGCTTTCATGCAAGGCAAAGTCCGTACAGTGTAGTGATTCTACATAAACGGACGATAACGCAGCAGAAACCTCAACACGCCCTAATCACCAAGATGTAAATTACTGTGATCCCTCCCTCAAGCCTGCGATACCAAAGCGATTAACCATACAACTTTTGTTTTAAATCACGAAAATCCACACTTTTCAAAACATTTTATTCACATTTAAAGATTTACTGATACACTCCAAATGGTCATAACTTATGGCACTTAAGTCTGATGTTATCGCTGGATATAATAAGAAGAATACTGGAGTAGCGTTGATTTCCACTCGTCTAACCCCCTTAGTGATCGCCCTTCTCACTTGCACTCCTGTGCTGGCGGGCGAATTCAGCTTGGAGCTAGGGGGATTTTATTCGCAGTCAGATACCAATATGGAAGTGACTAACCCGAATACCGCGAGTAACTTCACCTTAAACTATGAGTCCGATCTGCAACTGGCCGAAAACGAATTTTTGCCCTTTGTTGAGCTAAATTATCACTTCAACGAACGCCATCATCTTTACCTCGACTGGAAACAACTACACCGCACAGCCGAAACCCAAGCCCTTTCCAAACCCTTCCAAATTGAAATTAACGATACAATTTACGATATTAAAGCAGGCGGAAAACTCAGCTCCACCTTAAATATCGATATTCTGCGTGTCGGTTACGGTTTTGATGCAATTCAAGGCAGTAACTATGATGTTGGTTTGTCTCTTGGTTTACACACAATGTTTATCAAGACAGGATTTGAAGGCATTATCGGCGTCTGTAAAGCCTCTGAGTTACTGAATAATGTTTGTGCGAGCCAAGCAATACCGCAAATTGTCGATGAGAATATCACTGCACCACTGCCGGACTTTGGCGTCTATGCTAATTACGAATTTATTTCTGGATGGGATTTAATCACTCACGCCCAGTATTTCTATATCAACCTCAATGATGTCAAAGGCGAGTTGGTTGATATTAAATTAGGCATAGATGCGCAAATTACTCCCAATTGGCGTATGAGTGTTGCCTATAACTACTACAAAGTTGACGTCGATATCGCACAAAAGTCCCCAAATAAAGAGACTCAAATTGCCGATTACAATATTTACTACAGTTTTATCGGCCCCATGCTTTCTGTTAGCTACACCTTCTAGTTAACCTGAACTCGGGATAACGAGTGTCGAAAAAATCTAAATTTAACAAACTAAATCAATGCTACAAATGATTCTTTTGAAAAGAAAAATCTTTTTTCTAACTGAATGCGCAGATTTTTGCGCATATCAAGGCGCTCTGTCGTATGCCATAGCGCGCTATGATGAGACAGAGCAATGCAGAGAGGCCCGAAAAGATGCCTATTCAGCGGCTCTGCTTATCCCGAGCTCAGGTTAATTAATTGAATAAACATAAAAAAGGACGCAGCAGCGTCCTTTTTACCTTAATCGGAATTACTTTTTACGGCCATCCTGCTCACGCTTAGTCTTAAAATCCGATGCTTCTAACCAATGCGGCCAATCTTTACCATTGGCTAAGGTGGTTAACATACTCGCCATCAGATCTAAATCCTGCTTCACCCCTTCGAGGGTCCAGTTTGGATCATAATCATCGGCTCCTTTATGGTATTTATGGGCAATGTAGTCAGGATCCGTATCCCCAAGGCTCATAAATAACAAGCCGGGCACGCCTTGCTGGGCCAGAGCGAAGTGGTCCGATCTAAACATCAAACCATTTTGCGGTCTAGGATCAGCCTTGACAACCCGTCCCTGTGCCTTGGCGGCCTTATCTAAATAACCTTCTAACTCAGACACTCCCTCACCATAGCGCAGAATATAATCTACCCCTTGGTTCATATTCATGCCGTCAATATTTAAAAAAGCGACAATGTTTTTGGTCGGTACACTGGGATGCTGAGCAAAATGCTGAGCACCGATCAGCCCTGTTTCTTCGGCGGTAAAGGCACTAAACAGAATCGAGCGCTCAAGCGGCGCCGTTTTTGCTTGTTTGGCAAAGTAACGCGCAAGAGCTAACACACCTGCCACACCACTGGCATTATCGACCGCACCATTAATGATTTCCGGTTTACCGTCTTCTATCACTGTACCTAAATGATCCCAATGGGCATGCATCATCACCACCTCATCAGGGCGGCTTTTTCCAGGTAATAGTGCCGCCACATTGTGGGATTCGGCGCGTTCAATCGTATTATTTAAACTAACATTCGCCTTTAGCTTTAAGGGAATGGCTTTAAAGTTTGGCTTGGCGGCTTGTTGTTTTAAGGTATCAAAGTCCATACCAGCCTTAGCAAAAATATTTTTGGCGACATCATGTTGCACCCAACCCATCACGCCAACCTGCCCTTGATTATTGTTTGCATCGATGAGGGTAAACTTGGTACCTGTGTTAGAGTTTTGCACGACACCCCAGCCATAGGCTGCGGGTTCAGTTTCATGCACAATAAAAACAGCTTCAGCACCTTGGCGAGCAGCTTCTTCGTATTTGTAAGTCCAGCGGCCATAGTAGGTCATGGCATTGCCTTTAAAGACCTTGGGATCTTGAGTTGCAAAACCAGGGTCATTGACCAGCACTATCACGGTTTTACCTTTTACATCGAGTCCCTGATAGTCATTCCAACCATATTCAGGCGCATTAATACCATAACCGACAAACACCACATCGCTATTACTGAGGTTGACTTTATCGCTAATTCTCTGGGTTCTGGCGGTAAACTCGCTGCCATTGGCAAACTTAAGCCCTCCCATATCGAGCTGCATATTTTGATCGGCGGTAATTTTCGCCAGTGGCACAGCCTGCAAGTAACTATCGCCAAATCCAGGCTTAAGCCCCATTTCTTTGAAGGCTTTCTCAAGATATTGAATGGTGAGTTGCTCGCCTTCGGATAAGGGCGCTCGGCCGCCAAAGGCGTCACTGGCTAAGGTTTTTACATCAGTACGATATTGGTTCAAATCCATGCTGTCACTCAACGACTGGGCGGCAACAGCGGGCAAGGACAGTAAGGCGCTTAAGGCACTCGTAAGGATGAAATTTTTCAAGAGTTTCTCCCAAGTTATTATCATTATTTAGTTTTAGCGATAAACTCTAACATATCCCCTTTGCCTTTTGGCAGGTTTATTCACCCCGCTTTTGGCTTGAGTTGTAACGGGATTTGACGAGCAAAATACTTACCCCTATGTGGTGCACATAGTTTATCGATTTATATTTATTGGGATTAATCCATGTCACGAGATTTATTACAAACCGCAGCCTTAAATCTTAAAAAAGCGGTTCCCTTAATGCTCAAGCATCAAATCCCCACGACTCCCATTAATTACGCTCTTTGGTATACCTACGTGGGGGAACAAAATCCGGCATTAAATGCACAGCTCGATACGGTTATCGCCCATTACAATACCTGCCCTCCCGTGAGTAGTGAGCTGTTATATCGTCAATATGTGGCAGACCCCATAGAACTGAATGTGCGAGATATGCGGCTAAACCTTGAGGCCATGGCCACTGAGTTATCGCAGTCGATTAAGGATACCAATCTGGATGCGACTGAGTTTCAAACCTGTATCCATAATAACTTTGCCAAACTGAATGGTATCGAAGAAGGCACGCTCAGTGTTGAGCAAGTGCTCGATTTAGTACGTAATTTGGTCAAAGAATCCGACAATATTCGCTCGAGCACCGAGTTTTTTACCGCTCAATTGCAAAAAGCTCAGACAGAGATTGATGCACTGAAGCAAAAGCTTGAGAAAACAGAAAAAGATATGCTTTATGACGCGCTGACAGGCTGTTTAAACCGCCGCGCCTTTGATGCCGATATCGCCGGAATGCTAGCGCAAGCAGGGGAAGGAACCTGCCTAATCTTAGTTGATATCGATCATTTTAAAGCGTTCAATGACAACTATGGCCACCAGTTAGGCGATCAAGTATTAAAAGCGGTCGCGAAACGCTTACAGGAAGCCTGTCGAGATGGCTGTAAGTTGTACCGCTTTGGCGGTGAAGAATTTGCCATTTTAGTACCCAAGAGCCAGTTGAGAATTTCGCGACAACTGGCCGAAGCGATGCGCCGCGGGCTTGAAAAACTAAGCCTTAAAGATAGGCGCAAAGACCAGCGAGTCGATAATATTACTGCATCATTTGGCGTTGCCCAATGGCAAGAAAAGCAATCTGTTGAGCAGCTGATTGAAAAAACAGATAAATTGCTTTACGAAGCCAAACGTCTAGGCCGTAATCGAGTCATGCCGATCAACAGCTAATGCCACGCTCATTCTATGGTAGCGATAACTCGTCAAACAATAAGCAGGCCGAGTGACTACTCAGCCTGCTTTAGCGATTATTAAGCTACCTTTTGCGGAATTTCGACCATATCTTTACTTTGATCAAATAGTTGTGGAGCATTTGTAGGTGAGGTAATCGGCACTGCTTGCACTACAAATCGCAGTTCCGCCCCACCTTGCAACGCATCGAAGGGATAGCAAGTGATGAGCGTTAAACGATTATCGTCAGTTGCCGCCATTAACTCGGTTTGCGATTCGTGCACCACCTCAGTCGCCACTACTTGATAAACAATTTCCTTGCCCGTCGCGGTTTGCAGCGCTAAGCGGCGTCCAACACTAATACCATTTAACATCGCAAAATGCGTATCCCTGTGCCCGGCAATCACTGTGTTGCCTTGCGCGCCAGCGGGCGTACTCGATAGTACTAAAGCAGGCCCGAAGGCCAAATTACGGCCAGATGCGCCCGCCAGCACATATAAGCTGTCGTTGGATGCCGGACCATCGAAGTGATTCGGTCTTTTAGCCTGCTCGATGGAGAGCTTAGCCACGGGATAGGTATCGGCCCAGGACCAAGGTTTATGGGACTGACCATCGATTAAGGTTTTAGCCCAAGCTTGTTCAATCAAATATTGGGCAAAGTGTGCTTTCGCTTGCATATAGAATCCTTTTCCAAACAACGTGATGCCGATTAATACCAATCCCACCAGCAACCCTATTTGTATCTGTTGAGTCACGCGCATACTCATGGACATGACTCAAGTGTGTAGCGCTAATGACAGCGCGCGTTGCTGCCGCTGCTGGCGACGAATCGACAGCGCCAACATCAAGGCAAGCAGTAACACGCCGCCCCCTAAGAGCATGTCGAAACGGCTCGAGGTCGATGTTTGTGGCAAAACGCCCATTGGCTGCCACCCCAAGGGTAAATGCTGGCGCACCACAGTATCGCGGCTCATGGCATTGCTGGCGATAGGGGTTAAATCCACCGCGACCAAGCTGGTATAGGGGCTGACTAAGTGATAATTCAGCGACAGCACCGTGACCTGCTGTTTGACCTTGTCATCGTTAGCGCCGTTTTTACTCAACTCTAAGGCCGCAATCTGTTTGCGCGCCCAGAGTAAATCGAGTCCCGCCGCGGGCTGCGCAGCATCAGTTGTAGAATTGCTTGCGTCATTGGCTTGCAAAGATAACGACTGTTGCCAGTTTTTATGGCCCTGACGACCGGAGATCACGAGTTCCTCAGGGTCACGTGGGTGGCGCTTTAGGCTGATCAATACCGGTTCACCGCGGTAAAGATCGGGGATTGGCGCTGGCCAGTAGTCAGGTACAGATCCATCGTCAAAGCGCACCTGTAAATCGGTGAGTACCGGATACTGGATTTTGCCCAGTAATTGGCTAATCTTTTGCTCCACTTCATCCACATCACCAATGTAAGTAAAAGTGCCACGCCCAAATTCAGCCGCACGCTGCATAAAATGCGAGTTCGGCGCCGAGCCAATGCCTACGGTGAAAAGACGGTTGTCGCCGATTTGATTGCGGATTAACTCAAATAGCGCCGATTCATTGCCGACGGAGCCATCGGTCATAAAGATCACTTGTCTTAACGACTGATCCTCAGCCGACGCTGTGTTAAACGCCTGTCTTGGCAGCGCGGCATTTAAAGCCAGCGCCATTTCAGTACCGCCATCGGCCTGCAAACGATTCACAAACTGACGCGCCTTGTCCAGATTACTCGCTGTCGCGGGCAGCGGTGTTGGCGATAGTAAAGACACATCGGAGTTAAATTCGATTATGTTAAAACTGTCCTGTGGCCTTAAACCGCGCAGCGCATAACGCAGGGCATTTTTCGCCTGAATAATGGAATCTCCCGCCATCGACCCCGAAGTATCAATCACTAAAATAAGCTCACGGGGCAAGTTAACTCGTTCACTGGCCTCGACTTTGGGCGGCAGAACCATCACTAAGCTGTAGTTATCTGTATTGCTACTATTACCAGTTGGACCTGTATCCGCACTCGCATTGTCGTCCTGCGTCGTATGGGTTTTGCCTGCTTGGTTGAATACCCAAGCCACGGGACTGGTGCCCTGCTTAAGACGCCATTGCAGCACAAAGTCACGATTGGCGGGCACATGATTAGCCAAGGCCACCGTCAGTTTCCCCTGTTTTTCATCAATCGTAATGGGATGATACGGACTCACCACGGCTGATTTGTCCACCCCTTCACCGAGTTTGACCTTAATATCGGCCTTTAGCACAGGGTCTGCCTCGCTATTGGCGTTGCGGATCGGGGCGATAATCCGGTCGGCATCGAAGACTTGGCTGCTGGTCACACGCTCACTCTGGTTTACTGTTAGCGCTAACCCAGGAATATAGCGCGGCGCTACCACCAGCGGAAAACGTAGGCTAAAGAGACCATCTTCATAATGAATGGTTTCTTGATAGCTGATTTCGACCACCAACTTTTCATCGGGTGCGAGGTTGGCGACTTCGGTAGTGAACATATTGGGCCGTTCTTGACTGACTAAACTGGCGCGTTTTCCTTCGGCTTTGGCCTGTTCAAAAATCTGCTTTGCTTGCTGTTTTAGGTGAATTTGACCTTCGATGATCCGCTCACCGATATGTAAACGCAGTGAGTCTACTGCCGCCTCATTGGGTAAAGGGAACAGATAGCGGCCATTGAGGACAAATCCCGTTTGATTACTGAACACCTGCTTTACGCTCACCCTATTGGTTAACCCAGAGACCTGCATCGACACTTGCGTGTCCACGGGTAAAGATGGCATTAAACGGCCGCTGGCGGTTTGATACACCAACATCCCTTGGGTGACATCATCGAAACTAAAAGCTGGCAATGTGCTCGCCGTGTGTTCTTCGAAGGTCGCCGCAATATTTTGTGGTGCCGATAATGTGCCCACACTGTTTGGTGAAGCTAACACCGCAAAGGGGAGCCCCCAACAGATGGAGGCGCCGATCATTAGCATCGCCAGTGTTTGACAAACTTCTTTTACCCTTTTCCCTGTGATCATCACAAAGGCTCCTGATCTTGATTGAATACGATTGATATTGTTGAATTATTCGGTCACGCGGCTCGCCATCAGCCCTTGGTTAGGCTGCATGGTCAGAGTGACTCGGCGATCGAACACATCGGATTCACTGTCTTGCTGATCATTGAGTGGCATTCCGGCGCCGAAGGCTTGGGTGGTGATCCGCTCGGGGGCTACGCCTTGTTTAATCAAGTAGCCCCGCACTTCTAACAAACGTTGCTCCGAGAGCGCTTGGTTGTAGGCCAGATCACCGCGGCGGTCGGCATAACCTTTCAGCTCGAGATTGGACTCGCTCAAGCGCTTCATCACCTTGGCGACATTGTCTAATTGGGGCAAAAAATGGCTTTCAAGCTCCGCAGAGCCAGTACGAAACTGCACATTCATACCCAGCGCCAATTCACTAAACAGTTGTTGTTGCTCGGCGAGCAGTTCATCGAGTTGCTTTTGGGTTAAGGCGTATTCGGCGGCGCGTTGCTCGCTAGCCTGTTGTTTGGCCGATAAGCTCGTCAATTGTTGACGCTGCAAGGCAATATGTTGTTGCTGAGTTTTAACCGTGTCGGTATCAGATACCGACTGGCCGATTAAGGTGCCAGTAAATCCGCCGATAATGGCGCCAACGGGGCCACCCACTAGGGCGCCAAGTAGCGCTCCGCCGCCAAGACCTATCAGCGCTTCGCCGTCATCCTCCTCTTGCTCAAGCATCTCTGTCTGTGGCTCTATGAGCAGAGGTTGATTTTGTAGCGACACCTTTGCCGATACATTGGCGATGGGCGCAGCGAACACACTTAGGATCAACATATTAATTAGCGTCTTTTTCATCATCTCATTCCTTTTGATTTGTGCTGCGTTTACCCGCCTAAGTCATTAGCGCGGCCGGTAAAACGGAATGAGCGTATTAAACACAAGTGCCATGGCATAAGCGGGGATGGAAAATGGCAATGCGACTATCAATTGTGGCAACAAAATGGCAATTGCATTCGGGAGCTTTTCTCAGAAATAAATTCCTGTATAGTCACGAAAACTTATCCCCAGCAGTCAATAGGAAGATGGCTAAATGAAACGTATCGCCATTGTGGAAGATGAAGCGGCCATTCGCGAAAATTACAAGGATGTGTTGCAGCAACACGGTTACAGTGTGCAAACCTATGCCGACAGGCCATCGGCCATGTTGGCGTTTAATACCCGTCTGCCGGATTTAGCCATTATCGATATTGGCCTTGGCAATGAGATTGACGGCGGTTTTATGCTGTGTCAGTCCCTACGCGCCATGTCAAACACTCTGCCGATCATCTTCTTAACCGCGCGGGATAGCGATTTTGATACTGTGTGCGGCCTGCGTTTAGGCGCCGATGATTACCTGAGCAAAGAAGTGAGCTTCCCCCATTTGACCGCTCGTTTAGCAGCGCTGTTTCGCCGCTCTGAGTTAGCCACCAGCCAAACATCGCAGGAGAATTTACTGGAGCGCGGACCGCTCACCATCGACGCCAATCGAATGCTGGTTTCTTGGAATCAGATCCCGATAGAACTCACAGTCACCGAGTTTTGGATGGTGCACGCCCTTGCCAAACACCCGGGGCACGTCCGAAGCCGCCATGAGCTGATGCAGGAGGCGAAGATTTTTGTCGATGACAGCACTATCACCTCCCATGTGAAGCGCATCCGTAAGAAGTTTATGGCTGCCGCGCCCGAATTTGATTGTATCGATACCGTTTATGGTATGGGCTATCGCTGGGACAGCCTAGCCTAAACCATGCCAAATAGCAGATTAGCCAGCATTCTATGACACGTTTTCCCTTCGGTCTTCGCACTAAAGTCATTGGCCTTAGCCTGTTTTTACTCTGCCTACCTTGGCTGGGGTACCAATATGTGTGGGAGATGGAAAAATACCTGCGCCACGGTCAGGAACGCACCTTAGAGGGCACCACCCAAGCCTTAGCGACCGCACTGCACGAGCGCCCCAAGCTGTTCGACGGTCAGGCGAGCTTTTTAAAGCAGGTGGAAAAGAGTCGCGATCTCTATGCTTACCCCTTAGCGGGCGCGATTCTGCTCGATGGCAAACTCAATGAATGGCAGGAATATCAGCACAGATTTATCCAGTACGGTGAGGCGAATCTCATCATGCGTGCCGATCCCAGCACGTCGCTCACCTTAAGTTTTACCCATATGGTGGGTCAGTACGATGGTTATCTGTATGCCTTTTTTCAGGTGGTCGATCCCAATGTGGTATTTCGTGGCAAAAATGCCTTAAGTGTCGATAGGAACGATCACCTGTCGATTGCGACCCTTGCTCCCGACAATAAATTTAAGCGTTATATCGTGGCCACGACTCAGCCCGGTTGGATCAGTGCCTTCGAGCTGCCCGCCAATCCTAAACAAACCGTGCCAGTGACACCCGAAGTCCGTATTCAAGGGCAATGGGCGACCACGGATGTGGGCTACAATATCGAGCTGCGTATCCCCTTAGATATGGTGGGCAGCAAACTGGGATTTGCCATTGCCGATGTGAATGACAGCAAATACCGCGATGTGACCGCAGTGGTTGGCACCTCGGCCTTAGATACCGTCGACAAGCTGGGCACAGTGTTGGTGCCCTCACCCGAAATTGAAAGTATTATCAAAGGCATGAGCCACTACAGCTCACGAATTTGGGTGGTCGATAAACACGGCCGTGTGCTCGCGAAGTCTGGCGATATCCGTGACAGCAACAGTGTGTGGACGCGCACCCTCGATGATGAAAACAGCAACTCGATGTGGCAACGTTTTCAGCGCGACTACCTGCACCCGCTCTACTATAAAATCCTCACTAAACCGCCGAAGGATTTTATCGATTCCCTACAGGACTCGACCGAGCTAGACGGTAGCCATATTCAAAAGGCACTTGCGGGACAACAAAGCTCGACCTGGCGACTGACGCCGGACAATAAAGCAGTGGTGTTGGCGGCCGCCAGCCCCATTTGGATTGATAACAATGTGATGGGCGCCGTGTTGGCCGAAGAAACCACCCACGGTATTCGCACCCTGCGTAACCGCGCGCTGGAAAAACTGTTTAACGTGATCCTGACCATTATGAGCATGGGCACCTTAGCGCTGTTTTTCTTCGCCTCGAGTATTTCGAATCGTATCCGCAAACTGCGCGATGAAGCCGAGAATGCTATCGACAGCCAAGGCCGGGTGCGTAACCATTTAAAACCCTCCAAGGCGCGGGACGAGATTGGCGACTTATCCCGCAGTTTTGCCAGCATTGTCGGTCGTTTGGGTCAATACACTCATTATTTAGAGAATATGTCGTCACGCTTATCCCATGAGCTACGTACTCCTGTTGCTGTGGTGCGTTCCTCTTTAGAACACTTAAATCTGCAAACCTTAGATAAAGACACCCAAAAATATGTCGACCGCGCCCAAGAAGGGGTAAGCCGTTTAAGCATGATTTTGAACAATATGAGTGAGGCAACGCGCCTCGAGCAGAGCTTAACTCAGGCTGATGTGACTAAGTTCCCGCTGTCCCAAGTAGTGAGCGGTTGTATGCAAGGCTATCAAATGACCTACCCTGAGCAGCAATTTAGCGTCAAAGTGCCTGAGCAGCCGTTGATGATGCAGGGCGTGCCCGAATACATCGCCCAATTGATGGACAAACTTATCGCTAACGCAATCGAGTTTTGTCATCAAGGCAGTGCAATTGAAGTGACTCTCACCCAAGTTGGCAAACAAGCCACATTGCTTATCAGTAACTTAGGGCCGCAGTTGCCAGTGGATATGTCGGAGCAGATCTTCGATTCCATGGTCTCGTTGCGGGCCAATCAAGCCCAAGACAAACCTCACCTTGGCTTAGGGTTGTATATTGCGCGGCTTGTGACTGAGTTCCACCAAGGGAAGATTTTGGCCCGTAATCGCAGCGAAAACGATGGGGTCGATATTCTGGTCACCCTGCCGCTTAGCTAATACAAAGACTTACAACTTGAGGCAAACTCATCTGTTTGCCTCCTGCCATTTTAACGGGCAGATGCTAAGATGACGGCCATCACAATGGATAACAACATAAAAACTGACTTGCCAAGGTAAGCCCTATGACAGATAAACATCAGCTAGCCACCCAAATCGTCAGCGTCGGTCGAGATAAAAAATGGACCAAGGGTGTGATTAATCCGCCCGTATTTCGCGCATCGACTATCGTCTTCGACACCATGGAAGATATGCGTCACGCCGCCAAAAACAAAACCAATGGCGAAATGTTTTATGGCCGCCGCGGCACCCCAACCCACTTTGCGTTTCAAGCGGCGATCAGTGAGCTAGAAGGTGGCGCAGGTACGGCGCTGTATCCCTCGGGTGCGGCAGCGATTAGCGCGGCTTTATTATCCTTTTTACAGGCGGGCGATCACCTGCTGATGGTCGACAGTGTTTATGAGCCGACCCGCGATCTTTGCAGCCATATTCTGGCGGGCTTTAATATTGAGACTACCTATTACGATCCCCTGATTGGTGAAGGTATTCGCGCGCTTATCCGCCCCAACACTAAGGTGCTGTTTTTAGAGTCTCCTGGCTCCATCACCATGGAAGTACAGGACGTCCCGACCCTATGCCGTATCGCCCATGAACATGGATTAGTGACTATTCTCGACAACACTTGGGCCTCGCCAATCAATAGCAAACCCTTCGAGATGGGTGTCGATGTGTCGATTCAAGCCGCGACTAAATATATCGTCGGTCACTCTGATGTAATGATTGGCACCGCAACCGCCAACGAAAAGCACTGGCCGCAGCTGCGTGAGCGCAGTTATTTATTGGGACAAACCACCTCCCCTGACGATGTGTA
Organism: Shewanella sp. Sh95; assembly: GCF_001308045.1. NCBI lineage: Bacteria > Pseudomonadati > Pseudomonadota > Gammaproteobacteria > Alteromonadales > Shewanellaceae > Shewanella > Shewanella sp. Sh95. The sequence goes on along the minus strand of NZ_LGYY01000235.1, from coordinate 151,194 downwards.
TCTCGCCACACGCGGATTACGCACCCTAGGCGTGCGCATGGCGCAGCATGAGAAAAATGCCCTTAAAGTGGCTAACTGGTTGAAAACTCGCCCCGAGGTTGACCATTTACGTCACCCCGCCTTTGATACCTGCCCAGGACATGCGTTCTTTAAACGCGACTTTAGCGCCTCAAATGGTTTGTTTTCCTTTGTATTAAAGCAAGGGGATCAGGAGGCGGTCACCGCGCTCGTTGAAAATATGCAGCATTTTAAAATGGGCTTTTCTTGGGGCGGTTATGAGAGTCTGATCCTAGGGATTTTCGGAATTGAAAAAATCCGTAGCGCCACTCAATGGGATGCAAGCAAACCATTGATCCGTGTGCATATTGGCCTAGAAGATCCCGATGATTTAATTGCCGATCTCAGCGCAGGCTTCGAGCGCTTTAATGCCGTACTCGCTGCCAAGGCCAAATAAGGCTTAAACAGATTATGTGCTAAACAGTGAAGGCGAGAGCTTACCCGCCTTCACTGTGCCCCACTATCGTATTACTTCGGCTTAATCCACTTTTACTATTTTGGCTGCGCCGCACTTATTGCGGGGTCAACCCACGCCTGAGAGCCGTATAAAGGCACGGTCGATAAGGCATGCTTGTGGCTGCCATTAGTCTCTTTGGTTGAATAAGACAAATACAACAGGGTTTGATTGGGCGCATCGTAAATTCGGCGCACTTTTAAAGTTTTAAATAAGATACTTAAGGATTCGGTAAAGACTACTTCGCCGTGTTTGCTCTTATCGATTTTGGCGATATCGGCGGCGGAAATCGGCCCCGTTTGACGGCAGCTAATGCCCATATCGGAGGGATCGGCAAAATCAAGATTCGCTTCGATACGACTAATATGGCAGGTCACACCGGGGATTTTCGGGTCTTGCTTGGCATCGATAATCACGTCTTTCGTGGTAAATAAACCGAGGCTCACTTTGCCCACATCATCACCACAGCCCGTGAGCAGTGTCCCCGCCAACGTCACGGCCAGCAAAGACATTAAAGCCTGATTAACTTTCTTCATCTGTTTATCCTTATTCATCATCCTATTGAGCAAAACGCTTTTGTGCCCAGCGCGTTAAGCCAGCCGTCACCGAACCAAAGTGATCCCCAACCACCACAGGCGTATTGGGATAAAGGCTAGTGATTTTAGCGTAAATTGCTGGGCTTCGTGCGGTACCGCCCGTCACATAAATCACATCGGGTTGGCACTCATAGGTTCCAGCCTCGACAGCCAGTTCTTCTGGTGCTAATCCATTGCCAGCAAGACTCTTGGCCGCCTGAGTCAGTGCTTGGTGCATTAAGGCTTCTATCTTAGTCAATGACGGTTCAATGGCATTTTCAAAACAATCGCGACTCACTTCAACATTGAGCTTGGCCTCAATAAATTCCAATGAACTTTCAGTTGTTTGGGCCTCAGACAAGGCTATTTTAGCTCGCTCGGCTAAACGTACAATTTGGTAGCTTAACTGTTGTTGCTGCACTTTGAGCAATCTTTTTAATAAATGTGGCTGCTCAGCGTCTTTGATCAGTTCATCTATCAACTTGCGAGTGCTTAAGGTGGCAAACTCACGCTGGGCACTGATATCGTTTACTGCCACCGCATTCCAAAAGGGATTACTCGGCATAGGTTTACCATTACTCATCAGCGAACCTAAACCAAAGTGCGGCATAAAGGCATTCATCGCCAATGCGATATCCAGATCGTTACCACCAATACGCTGGCCGCTGTGGCCAAGACAATCGGCACTGCGGTCGAAATTCGCCTGATGCTTAGGCCCCATTTTAACTACAGAACAGTCGGTGGTACCGCCACCGACGTCGACTACCAGTACGGTTTGATCGGATTTGAGGCTGGCTTCATAGTCCATACCCGCGGCAAGCGGCTCAAACAGAAATGCCACATCGACAAACCCCGCCCGTTTCGCGGCTAAGGTTAAAATGGCCTCGGCTTGGCGGTTGCTCTCTTCACCACCAATACCCTGAAAGTTCACCGGGCGACCAATCACTGCATGGGTAATGCTGGCTTCGCCTGCGGATGTTACGCCCTTTTCGGCGAGTACGGCTTCGGCGCGCATTTTAATGTACTGCATCATTAAAGTGACTATGTCTTCAAACAGGGCGACTTGCTCGGGTCTAAGGCCAGTTGCACCTAAAAAGGATTTTGGCGAACGGACATAAAAACCTTCTTCCGGCATTTCAAGATACGCGGCCACGGCCAGCTCACCCACAAACACCGCTGGCGTCTCGGCATCGAGATCTAATTCATGACGTACCATACGGGCGCGGCTTAATTGCGCGGCGCGCTTTTGGGCATAATCGGCTTTTAATTCTGTGGGAAGAGCGCGATAAACGGCTTCGGCAATTAACTCTCGGTCCATCGCATATAGCGTTGACGGTAAATAAGTTGAATCGGTGGATATTGGTAAGAGTGATACTTCATCTCCCTGCATGATCCCAACGGCACAGTTGGCACTGCCATAATCAAATCCAACAAACATCCGCTTACCTCTAAGTCATACCACAATAAAAAGCCGAGCACGTTAACACAGTTTGCCTCAATCCCAAAGAAAGCCTAGTGCATATCCTACCCTTTACCTTGTAAACTCGTGACTAGCCAACGTTAAGTTAAAGTCACATTTTTGTCACAATGGTCATCAATCTGACATATTCCGTTCGTATCTTTATGGACTTATGACTTTCGCCCGAAGGGGAATTTGCCTTTAAATCCCTTCATTTGTAGCAGTAAATCTGATTGCACTCCGATGTATGAATGCTATTGTATACTGCGCCATGACGCTTGCTTAAAGGAGCTGTGCAGTGTCCCCGAATACCGATAAACTGTCGATTGATAAAGAACTCTCTTGGTTGTCATTTAATGAGCGAGTGCTGCAAGAGGCCTGCGACCCCAATGTGCCGATTGTTGAGCGCGTGCGCTTTTTGGGTATATTCTCCAATAATATGGATGAGTTTTTCAGGGTGCGGGTCGCAGCAGTTAGGCGCTCTATATTACTGTCTTCCCTGCAGGAAGGGCGTAGTAATAGTCGTCACTTAATGGCAAAAATTCAATCCAAAGTGATGGCACTGCAGGAGCGTTTCGACAGTATCTATGCCGAGCTGATGCGCGAATTAGTTCGCCGTAATATATTGTTAATTAATGAAAAACAATTAAGCGACTTCCATAGTAACTGGCTTAAAAAGCATTTTCGCGATCATTTTAAACGCCATATAGCGCCGCTTATCGTCAATAACAATCGCGACCTCGTAAAACATATCAACGATGATGCAACTTACCTTTGCGTATGCTTATACACTAAGTTGCGCAGACAATATGCTCTCGTAGAGGTACCCACCAAAAATGTCCCGCGTTTTATTGAGTTACCAGCAGAGAAATCTAAAGCCAAAAAATACCTGATCCTGCTGGATAATATTATCCGCCACTGTGTGGATGAGTTGTTTGGACCGTTTTTTGAATACGATGCGATTGAAGTTTATTCGATGAAGCTCACCCGCGATGCGGATTTTGATATTACCGATGAGCTAGAACAAACTCAGCTAGAAAAAATGACCAAGGGCCTGAAAAAGCGCCTGACGGCTGAACCTGTGCGTTTGGTATACGACAAAGAAATGCCCGAACATATGCTTGAAATGCTAAAGGAAAATTTAAATATCAGCTCTACTGAATGTTTGATCCCAGGCGGGCGTTACCACAGTTTCAAAGACTTTATTGGCTTCCCCAATCCCAGCCGTGATTACCTCGAAAACGAGAAACTGCCCGCGCTGAATAGCTCGGGCTTTGGCCGCAGTGCCAACAGTTTCGATGCGATCAAAATGGGCGATATTATGCTTAATTATCCGTACCATAAGTTCTCCCACTTTACGGAAATGGTACGTCAAGCCGCCTACGATCCTGCGGTACGGTTTATTCGCATCAATCTGTACCGGGTAGCGAAAAAATCCCATGTGATGCAGTCACTTATCGATGCAGTCAAAAATGGTAAACAAGTCACTGCGGTAATAGAACTACGGGCTAGATTTGACGAGCAATCCAACATTGAATGGACGCGAGTACTCGCCGAAGCCGGCGTAAAGGTCCACCATGGGATCACCAGCTTAAAAGTACACTCTAAGTTGTGCTTAATTGGCCGTGAAGAGCAAGGCGAAATGAAGCTTTACTGCCATGTCGGCTCAGGCAACTTTAACGAAGGCACGGCACGGGTCTATACCGATTTGTCCCTCTTTACCGCCAATCAGGAAATCGCCCGCGAAGTGGAGCAAGTGTTCGACTTAATTGAACATCCCTACCGCCGTGATAACTTCCAGCATTTGATTGTGTCACCCTATGATGCGCGACAAAAGCTCACCCATTTGATTGATAAAGAGATTGTTAACGCCCAAAGCCATATTAAGGCGGCGATTACTTTAAAATTGAATAACTTACTCGATGAGTCTCTAGTACAAAAGCTCTATGAAGCATCAGCTGCGGGCGTCAAAGTCAAATTATTGATCCGCGGAATTTGCTCGCTGATACCGCAAATTCCGGGGATCAGCGATAACATCGAAGTCTACAGTATTGTCGACCGCTTTTTGGAGCACTCTCGGGTGATGCTATTTCACGCGGGTGGCGAAAATAAGTTGTTTATTTGCTCCGCCGATTGGATGAGCCGCAATATTGATAACCGTGTTGAAGTGAGCGTACCAATCTATGATCCGCGTCTAAAACAAATGGTGATGGATATTTTATCGTTACAATTCAACGATAATACTAAGGCTCGCATTATCAATAAGGAACAGAGTAATCCTTATCGTAATCGCGGTAATAAACGTAAAGTGCGTTCTCAAATTGCCATTTATCAATATCTGATTAATTATGAAAAGCGGTTGCAGCAAGAATTAAACGCCCAACGGGAAGCTGCAAAGCTTGAAGCAGAGCAAACACAAGCGCTGACTCTCGATCCCGCATTACAGGCCAAAGCCAGCTAACGCTGGCTTTATTTTAGTCTCGATTGCCTAAGGATAATCCGATTGGTTGCCACACATTCACAGCCGCGACACTTTGTCGCCATCGACATGGGCTCAAACAGTTTTCACTTGGTTATCGCCCGAGAGCAAGACGGCAGTTTGCAGATATTACACAAAGAAAAACAGCAAGTTCAGTTAGCGACAGGTCTCAATGCGCAAAATATTCTCAGTGCTGATGCAATCGAACGCGGCCTAAATTGCCTACGGGACTTTAATCAGCGTTTTTCAAACCTTGACCAAGCACAGGTACGCTTAGTCGCCACCCACACCTTAAGAGTGGCTAAAAATCGTGAGCAGTTTATTGAGGCAGCGCTGCGTATTATGCCTTACCCAGTGGAGGTAATTTCTGGCCATGAAGAAGCGCGGCTCATTTATAACGGCATTGCCCAAAGCCAAGTACTTGGGAAACGTAATATCGTTATCGATATCGGTGGCGGCTCTACCGAAGTGGTGCTCGGGCAAAAAAATACCCCTACCCATTTATCGAGCCTACGCTGTGGCTGCGTGAGTTTTAATGAACGCTTTTTTATCGATGGACAAATTACTCCAGCGTCGTTTCGCGGGGCGCAAAGCGCTGCCGACAAACAATTTGCTTCACTGTCGAAGGAATATTTCAGTGGCGATTGGGACTTAGTGCTCGGCAGCTCAGGCACCGTAAAAGCTATTTGCGAAGCAATCCAAGAAGAACATGGTGATGAAGTCGTCACCCTCGCCCGCCTCAAACAATTAAAGCTGAAACTGATTAAGTGCGGACACATCAGCCAAGTGCACTTTGCTAATGTCGATGATAAACGCACGCCGCTAGTGCCTGCTGGCCTTGCGATTTTAATCAGCTTTTTTAGACGCTTACCCATTGAGCAATTGGAGTTTAGTCCAGGCGCCCTGCGCGAAGGCGTGCTCTACGAATTAGCCAAAATCGGCCAATATCAAGACATTCGCCACCGCACCGTTGACAGTATTGCCCAGCTTTACCATGTGGATATGCCCCATGCGGCTAAAGTGCGTGACACCGCCATGGCGCTGTTTGAGCAAGTCGCCGATGAATGGAGATTAAGACCCCATGCACGCTTACTCTCCTACGCTGCGACCCTGCATGAAATTGGGTTACACATCAACTCCAAGGCATTACATAAACACGGTGCTTATATCATTAGTAACAGTGACTTACCGGGTTTTAGTGAGGCGCTGCAACAGGATTTAGCCAGACTGATTGCTAACCATCGTAAGAAACCCAATGAATTGCTACTGGCCGAATTAGAGCCTAGCCACAAACTCACCCTCATTCGTCTCGCCTGTCTACTGCGCTTGGCAGTATTAGTGCATTTAGGCCGTATTGCTAAAGCCTTAGTGCTTGAGAAAATCCAAGTGGTTCCAGATGGCCTCATGCTAGTGCTACCCAGCCATAAACGTAAAATTAGCCTGTTTATGAAGGATTTGCAGCGGGAACAGAAACAAATGGCGTCCCTAGGGATGCAACTGCGTTTTGTTTCAAGCCTTGAGCAGCGCCAAGAGAAACCGTAAGAAGTAAAAAGTGGCATGCTAAACAAGCATCGCCAGTGAATAAAAGCATTTCATCCCTCAGAGACATTGAGTGCTCTAAGGGATGAGCTGATAAACGCCTTATGCTATTTATCCCCCTTCCCTTGAGGTATCTCGAGCTTATCAAGCTCACAACCACAGCGATTACAGTAGGTTGCATCTAAATCATGACCCATTTTATGGCATTGATTACAAGTACGCAGATCCCTATGCCGTCCCGCTTCTTGGGAAATTTCAGCGGTTAAAATGCCCGTAGGGATCGCAATAATGGAGTAACCCAGCAACATGGTAAATGCGGCAATCGCTTGGCCTAGTTCGGTTTTCGGCGTGATATCTCCGTATCCTACCGTCGTGATGGTCACAATAGTCCAATATACTGACTTAGGAATAGAGCTAAAGCCATTCTCAGGCCCCTCAACGACATACATCACGGCACTTAATACCATGATGATTAAACTCACCGAAAAGAAAAATAGGAACACTTTACGGCTAGATTGCATCATCGCCTTAAGCAGCAAATTACCCTCGCTTAAGTAGCGCAGTAATTTAAGCACCCTAAAAATCCGAAAAAGTCGCAGCACACGAATCACTAAGGTGAAATTAGCTCCAGGAATAAACAGCGCGAGATAACTGGGCAGTACCGATAATAAATCCACTAACCCATAAAAACTGCGGGCATACAGTACAGGATGGGTCGCGCAATAAAGCCTCAAACCGTATTCAACGGTAAAAATCAGCGTAAACACCCACTCTAACACCCGAATAATGTGTCCATAATCCCGATGAAACGCTTCAACTGTGTCAAGAAACACCAACGCCACACTCAGTACAATACAAATGATCAGACCAAGATCAAAATAACGGCCTGCGGGTGTATCGGTACCAAAAATAATGATGCGTAATTTACGTTTAAATGGGCTTTCAGTGTCCAGTTTTTCAAGCGAATGGTTTGACATAGGGGAAAACATCCTTGCGGTAAATAGCGTTATCTGCTCCTAATTGCCAAAGTCTGCCATGCAATTGCTACTCGCTCAAAATTATCTACTCACATTGGCAAAAATTTGCGGTATGATGCGCAAAAAAAGCGTTAACAGCGTCATTTTAGAGGAAGACATGCGCGTACCACTACTTTCCAAATCCATTACTGTGGCAATAACTCTCGCCGCACTGATTTCTCCCCAAGTGCTCGCCTCATCGAGTATTGGCAAAGTCGATTTAGTGGTAATCACTAAGTCTGAATCCAATATGGCCTTATTAAGGGATGGCAAAGTCCTGAAACAATATCGCATTGCTATGGGTGACTTGCCGACAGGCCATAAGTTGACTGAAGGCGACCAACGTACACCACAGGGCCGTTATATTCTGGACTATAAAAAGTCCGATAGCGCCTATTATAAGTCCATCCATATTTCTTATCCGAATGAAGAAGATAAGCTAAGAGCCAAGGCGCTAGGGATCAGACCCGGTGGCATGATCATGATCCATGGCCAGAACCCACGCTCGCCTCTCCCTCCTGAGCAAGCACAGCAATACAACTGGACCGATGGTTGTATCGCCATTACTAACGCCGAGATGGACGAAGTGTGGAAAGCCGTTGATGAAGGTACACCCATCGAGATTTGGCCCTAAGCCATCACAGAATACGCCCAGTTAAATGGGCGTTTTTATTTGTGTTACCTGCTTTAAGGATTTTTGATGTCAACAGCAAACACAGAAGCTAATGTATTGAGCTTCGAAGCATTAGAACAGACATGGCCTGAATTTGAGGCGAAGATATTAGCGTTTCTAGACCAATTGGGCTTAACAGATAAAGCATTGCATTGCGATCATGTCGCCCTGAGGGTGAACAGTATCGCCGCTGCCGATGCACTCAAGCAAGCCTTAAGTGCCCGCGGGCGGATCATCTCGGATAATCAAATTAATGGTCGCACAATCCTGATCATTGAACTGGATAAGCCCTTAAGACTCGGCAACTTTAGCATCGACTGTGTCGAACTCCCCTATCCTGGCGATACCGTTTATTCTCAAGAAGGCTGGGAGCATATCGAGCTGGTATTGCCATCCACTGCACAGGACTGCGACAGTCTAAGCCAAGAACTGACTCATTTGAGCCCCTCACTGGTGCCATTACTCCAAGGGCATTCGGCATCCTTAACCGAAGCGCCAATAAAAGTGAAATTTAGCTCACCTAAGGGCGATAAAGAACGCTTAGCTAACCCAACCATCGCCTTTAAACAAGCCGATGTCTGTATCAAAATCCACCCGCACAGCATTAAAGCGGTTATCGCCAGCGAACAGGCGGAGATATAAGATCAATCGAGGCGCAAACCGTTGACATTAGGAATGTGACAGTAATTCCAATGACATATAATGGATTGCATGAAACAGGCAGTTTGCGAAAAAATCAGCAGCAATAACGGTTGAAATAGCCTAGATTCAAGCTATTAACACTTTGGTTAGTCATTAGATTTTCTCGATTTTGTGTTATCGACCACGGGAGTCGCCGATGCGCATTGCCGTGATACCCATAAGGATGCAGCACATGAAGCCACATAAGCACGAGGCACAGCTACTCAAACTCGCCCTCGAAATTGGGATCGGCTACGCCAAAAAACGCGGTTTTGATGACTTTGACAAGGGTGTGTCGCCCAAGGATAAAGTGGAATGTATTTATCGACTTTTAGTGACCGATAATCTGATCCAACCCTTAGCAAAAGATAAAGAAGACGGCCCGAATATGAAGCACAAACTAGTGCTGTGGATCATCCGCCATCTGCCCGCAGACCATCCCTTATTACAATAAAATAACTAAGCTCAAGAAGAAAATAGCGCCGAGATTGGCGCTATTGAGCTCTCAATTATTTAGCGTTTTTTTGCGCTTTTTCCGCCGCCAACACAGTGGCCATCGGTGGGACTATGGTCGTAGGATCGAGGCGCATTTGGAACCAATTCAATCGCCAATCTAAATGCGGACCATTCGCTCGTCCTGTCGCCCCAACTTCAGCCACAGCTTGCCCTTGCTTAACGGTTTCGCCCGCATTCACATAGAGTTTGCTTAAGTGTAAAAAACTTGAACTCACGCCATAGCCATGGTCGATAACCATAGTCCCGCCTGAATAAAACATATCGGGAACCGACAGGCTAATCACCCCATCGGCGGGTGCGACCACCACAGTGCCGGTTTTCGCCGCCACATCCACACCAAAATGTGGGTTGCCTGGGACATCGTTATAAATACGCTGACTACCATATACACCCGAGATCCTGCCGGTTAATGGCCAAATAAACGATTGTAAAAACGCGGTTTGTTCACTAAAAGTCCCGCGTGCCGCTTTGACCTGCGCCGTATCCTTTGCTGCTCGCTCCTGCGCCACGGGATCGGGCTTCATAATCTTATTACTGATCCCTTTAACATTCTGAATATTGTACTCTCGCTTCTTGATATTTAACGGTTTAACTTCAGTTAAGCCATCGGGATACATCAAACGTAATTCTTGAGTCAGCTGCGCATCTCTATCAAAACCAAAGGCAAAATGACCATCAGGCGTCACTTTAACGGCCTCGCCATTAAGACTTACCTGCGTACCCGCTGGTGCTTTACCACGAATTAACGCACCCTGTTCAAATTTACCGTCAAAACTCACTTGTGCTTGAGTCGATAAGCTAAACAGGGTCAAAAGTGGCAATAACGCCACCTTACAAGTGCGCGATAGCATGTTCGGCAACGTTTTTAACAACTTAGGTAGAGCATTAGGTACAGCGTTTAGCATATTTTCAAAAATCCTTATTCAAACAATAACGCCCTAAAGATTAGGGCGTTAAAAAATCGACAGGGTTAATTCCCTTTGGTCACTATGGCGCCTTTACCCACACCTTCGTAGGCAATCACAGTAAACTGGCTTGAAGGCACTTTCGTGGCTAAAGTGGTTGCCATATAGTCTGCCAGCAATTCGACCGTGGTATCGTGCGGGATCAAATCACAACATTCCTTGGGCATCGCCAGTTGGAAATCCCCCTGAGGCGCTTGATAATGGAAACCATAATGGCTGTCATCGCTGATCCGCGTTTGTGGCGATAGGTTTAACGTCTTCACCGAGACTAAATCCTCTTCGCTACCGAGGTAGATATCGTGCCAACGCTTGGCCCAATACTCATCCCATTTCGGCGCGGACACTCCATTCTCAAACACTTGTACTGGGCTGCGATGACCATGGGCAATCCGCTGGCAATTACCATCGTGTTTACGCAAACCATGGCTATAGTGATAGTAAGGCGCGTTCAGGATCTCATGCCTTAAAGTGAGGCTAATTCCTTCAACATTATCGGGCAGAGTTTCCCGTAGGGCTTTTTGTAAAAAGGCGTTAACGCTTGGAATATCAATCTGTTCCGATGGAACGAGTGCAAAGGCTTGGGAAGGACAGGCTAAATGGATCTCACCGAGCGCGCTATCGAAATCCATCCACACCCGATCGCCCTGCTGCTGCCAACGCACGCCGCTGCAGGCAGTAGGCACCAATAAACGATGGTCCGCCACCGCATCAATCGTGTGCTTAATCGCACGTTTGACCTTGGCAAAATCGAGCACCATATTTTGCTCGTCTAGACCGCCTTCTAATACCACATCAACAATCCAGCTTTCCCCCACCATGCCACGCTTTGGGCACAGGTAAGAAAAATCGATCACGGTTAAATCTTTTACAAACAGTTGCATTGACTCTCCTCGGCAGAAAAACAGTCCACCTTAATAGGGATTGCGCCACTTAGCGATGGCCGAGCACGCTCACTTGGACAGACACCAAGCTTACCCAAATAATAAGGATTCTAATCAATTCTGCTTCGCCCCGCGACAAATGAATCCTTTCTTAGATACTTTTTATCTTAAGACATGTGTTAACGAACTTGAGCCCACCATAATTTGCTATCGCAATTAGTAACAAACACGAAATAACGCAAACCGTTTAATCGGTCATATCGTGACCGACAGATAGTTTCAGCCGCACACTAATAGACACTACAGATTAGCAAGCAAAACCCTAAACGAAACACCGCAAACCCTACAGAGTTAATCCAGTAAAAACAGCGAATTAGCTCACAAAAATCTAATCCACAACAGCGATAGACCCAATCGAAACAAGGCGTTATCCCTAAGCCATTTTAGTCGTTACTATCGCTCTATAAACCATACAGTTAACAAGGTTAATAAGGGAGAAAACCAGATGACAAAACTTACCGCTATCGCGATAACCCTCACAGCTATAGTAGCGAGTAGCTATGCCGTCGCCGCCGAACCGATTGAAGTCATTTCCCCAGCAAAAATCACTGAACCCGAAAAGGTGGAACTGGGTAAAATGCTGTTTTTTGAACCAAGGTTGTCTAAATCAGGTTTTATTTCCTGTAACTCTTGCCACAACCTCTCCACCGGCGGCGTGGATGCCCTGCCCACATCGATTGGTCACCATTGGCAAGAAGGCCCAATAAACTCTCCGACCGTGCTAAATGCTGACTTTATGCTGGCGCAATTCTGGGATGGCCGCGCCAGCGACTTAAAAGAACAAGCCGCGGGCCCAATTGCCAACCCCAAAGAAATGGGCTTTACCCATGAACTCGCCACCGAAACCATTGCCTCAATGCCCGCTTACCGTGCCCGCTTTGCCAAGGTTTACGGCGATGAAAAAGTCGATATTGACCGCTTAACCGATGCCATTGCCGCCTTCGAAAAAACCTTAGTCACGCCAAATAGCCCATTCGATCAATATCTATTAGGTAAACAGGATGCGATAAGCAGCGAAGCCAAAGCGGGTTACCAACTGTTTAAGGACAAAGGCTGCGTCAGCTGCCACAACGGCCCTGCGGTCGGTGGCACTATGTTTATGAAGATGGGCTTAATCAAACCATTCCACACCAATAATCCTGCCGAAGGACGTAAAGGTGTAACGGGTAAGGATGCGGATAAGTTTGTGTTTAAAGTACCAACGCTGCGTAATATCGAGCTCACCTACCCCTACTTCCACGATGGCAGTGTATGGACGCTCGAAGAAGCGGTAAATACTATGGCGGATATTCAGTTAGGGCAAAAGCTTACCGACAAAGAAACCAAGGAAATGGTGGCGTTCTTAAATTCACTGACAGGTGAACAACCGCAGATCGCCCTACCAATTCTGCCGCCATCGAATAAAGCGACGCCGCGCCCAGTACCTTTTGCGACGGGAGCAAAATAAAGGTTAAACCTAAGAAGCATTTAGCATAAAACAAAGGCCGAGGATAAACTCCTCGGCCTTTTTGTTTAATGCTTGGTGCTTAAAAGCTGACGCTTAAAGCTTAAGCGATATTATCCCAAGCGGCTTATTCGCCCTTAAGACGTCTATCTAGCTGATCTTTTAAGTTTGCCGGCACGCCTTTAATCAAAATTGTGTCGGAAATCGGATCGTAAATCACTCGCTGACCTAAATGGCCACCATCGAAGCTAATGGTGACTCCGCCACCGGTACCCGAAAACTTCTTCAATTGTCTTAAGGTCGATTTATCGGCGGGAAATTCTTCATCCAGATCATAACTGCCACCACGGGCAAAGTCATAGAAAGACTCCATACCTTGATCGGCAAGCTCATCCGCTAAATCTTTGATCTCAATATCGGCGCCTTCGTCGAACCGCTCGGAGCAATATTCAAACACTTTATTACGACATTGCTGGCGTTCTTCTTTGGTCAGGTCACTACTGGCGACAAAGTCTTCCACCGCGTTCATCAAGGTTTTGTTTTGCGCCTTGGTATTCACCCCTTCGACACAGCCCATAAAGTCGAGGAAGAAGTCCGCCACTTTACGGCCTGCACGCCCACGGATAAAGGAGATGTACTTGCGAGAATCTTTATCAGCCTGCCATTCGGTGAGATCGATTCGCGCAGCCAATTGGATATTGTTTAAATCCAAATGGTTATTTTGTGACAGCTCCATATCATCGAGTACCGTCATTGACGATTTTGCACTGAGCAGCGCCACAAACAAATAATCACTCGCCATGTTGGTGTAGCAGGACATCAACAAGAATCCGCCTTGGCTAAAATCATATTTTGCCAACTCTTCCTGCAACAACTTACTGGCTTGGCCGGTAAATTCGACGAAACCTAAATCCCCTGCACGGTATTCCTTTAGCGCATTGGCAAACGCCGGATTAGCCTCACCATCATCACCGTGAATACCAAAATAACCGAATCCTTTGCCGGATTTGCTGGTATAAGTCTGATGCAACTCTTCGAGCATCATCTCGACAGCCTGACCGTTCAGCAGAGGTTGAGGACGTAAACGGCAGCGTAATTGACCCTGACTGTCCTGGGAAATCTCGTGAATAATTGCTTGTTCGATGTTAATACTCATAAGCCCTGATAGTGATGCTGGAATAAATCCGCTATTATATGCCGCTAATCCATTCCAAAGTGAAACATTTTTTGATTATGGCAATCCAATCGAAATACTCAAACACACAAGTTGAATCATTAATCGCCGAAATTTTAGCGGTACTCGAAAAGCACAAAGCTCCTACTGACTTAAGCCTGATGGCGCTAGGCAACTGTGTCACTCACCTGCTCGAGCGCAAAGTGCCAAGCGAATCTCGCCAAGTGGTCGCCGAACAATTTGCGAAAGCGCTCGCACAATCGGTGAAATCCAATTAAGTTAGTCGAGTAACAATGATTAAAACAGCATAAGATACAACGCCTTTTAGGAATAAGCGGATCACTATGGTCGAGCGAAAAAAACAAATGAGCCGCGATCGCGTATCGCGACTCATCAACTGGGGACATTGGTTCGCCTTCTTTAATGGCCTATTGGCGATGATCGTCGGCACACGCTATTTAAGTAGTGTGGGTTATCCCGAAACCTGGTTTGGCTGGGGCTATCTCGCCGTCAGTACCATTGGCCAGTTCAGTTTTCTTGCTTTTATCGCCTACTTGATCTGCCTATTCCCACTGACGTTAATCTTACCTTACTCCAAGATACTCAGAGGCTTAGCGGCCGTTATTGCGACCTTAAGCCTGTGTATTTTATTGTATGACACGATTGTTTATGCCGATTACGGCATGCACTTGAGCCCCTTCGCCTTTGATTTAGCCTGGGCCGATTTGAGCGCCCTACTCCACGGTACGTCCTATATCGTCACGCCAATCGCCATTTTGGTGATTGAGCTAACGGCGGCGAACTTCCTGTGGAAACGGATTGAAAAAATCCAAAAAATCAATCTTGGCAATAAAGTCATAGCCTTTGTTGGAGTATGCTTTGTTAGCAGCCATTTGATCCATATTTGGGCCGATGCCGCTGATATCACCGAAATCACCCGTTTCGATGACACGTATCCGCTGTCGTACCCCGCAACGGCTCGTAGTTTTATGGAAAGCCATGGCATTGACGGTTCATCCCAAATCGATGATGACGCGAATCATGCCACTAATGTGCTCAGCTATCCTATCCAGCCACTGCAATGCCAAGCGGATAATAAACCAAACGTATTAATGCTAACCATCGACAGCTTACGTGTCGACATGGTGGACGCCAAGACGATGCCGTTTTTGCATCAATACACCGAGCAGAATCAGCATTTTACTCACCACTACAGTGGCGGCAATCAATTTAAGACGGGCATGTTCTCCCTACTTTATGGTTTACAAGGCAGCTATGGCGATGCACGCATCTTCAATACTACAAGTCCAATCATCACCCGCAGCTTTAAGCAGGAAGGTTATGAACTAGGCTTGTTTATCCCAGAAACCAATCTGAATTTACGCTCCGCCCAGGCCATGTTTAATGACTTTACCCCCGTCATAGCCAAAGAAACAAATGGCAGTGCCGAGGCGGATATTCTTAGTGTTGGCCACTTTACACAGTGGCAAAGCGTGCAACAACGTCCTTGGTTTGCCCTAGTAAACCTTAAAGCACCCGAGAATTTTGATACACCGGTAGGCTTCCTCGGTATCGAAACTGTCAAAGCCGATGCGAATTTACAACCCGCGCAAAAGGTATTATTTAACCAATATCGCCAATCATTGAATTTTATTGATAAGCAAATTCAATCGATTGTAAGTCAATTACCTAGCGATACCTTAGTAGTGATCACCGGCGTCAACGGCAAAATGTTTACCAGCAATAGTGACGAAGCACTACGTAATTTGTCACCAGATAGCGTTAGAGTCCCACTGGTTATCCACTGGCCAAATGTAGGAGCTAGCACAGTTAACTATCGCACTAGCCACTATGGTATCGTTCCCACTTTAATGACCCATGTCTTAGGCTGTACCAATAACCCCACAGACTACAGTGCGGGCCGTAGCCTGTTGCAACCGAGCCAAGAAACCTGGATTTACATCGGTGACAGTCGCATTTTTGCCATTTACCAACAGTCGGAAATCACCGTCATCGACCGCCATGGTAAATACCGCATTTACGATGAAAACTTTGAGCACAGACTGCACAAAAAGATGAGCGCACCTGAGCTTATTCAAGTGATGCGCGAAGGCAGGCGCCTTTACAATCACTAAAAAGTATTTTACCTCAAAGCCCTAAATCACTTAGGGCTCTTTGTTTTAACAATTTCATTGCGAGTAGCGTGTTGCAAAGCCAACAACTTGATCACATTAATCACACCATTACCAAACTAATATCAGACAGTTAGTCCATTAAATGCTAAAATAACTATATGACTCATAAATGATATTTTTATTTGGCTGATCTCATTCCATGACTCTTATTAAAAACGATCAGAATCAAGCCTTTGACGCCATTCATACCATCCTTAGCAGCCTAGATGCGCTGGTCTACGTTTCTGATTTACACAACTATGAGCTACTGTATTTAAACGATTATGGAACGGCCATTTGGGGCAAACCCGCGGGTAAAAAGTGCTATCAACTCCTCCAAGCAGGCCAAAATAGTCCCTGTGCTTTTTGCACCAACCACAAACTGATTGGTCCCGAGGGCGACGCCACTGGTGTGCATGTATGGGAGTTTCAAAATACCCAAAATAAGCGTTGGTACCAGTGTCGAGATCAAGCGATTCGTTGGACCGATGGCCGCCTGGTGCGGATAGAAATTGCCACTGATATCACTGAACGTAAACACATGGAACAGGCATTAATCGAGGCTAAGTTCATCGCAGAGCGCCTTGCAAATACCGACGAGCTCACAAAACTCTTCAATCGCCGCGCCTTTTTCCATTTGGGGCGCCCTATCGCACATCAGTCAGGCCAAGCGCTGGCGTTTATTATGTTTGATATTGACCATTTTAAGCGCGTCAATGATCAATGGGGACATGCTACAGGCGATGCTGCCCTTATCCATATCGCACAGCTGACGCAAACTAAACTGAGAACAAATGATATTCTTGCTCGTTTAGGCGGCGAAGAGTTTGGGCTGATTTTACCCAACACCCAACATGAACAAGCATGGCAAATTGCAGAGTCGATTCGCCATGGATTTGATACAGAGCCACTTTACCTTGATGGACACACCATTCATTGCACCGCAAGCTTCGGCATATCATCCTTGATCTTGCCTCAAATCAATCATCCCGATGAAGCACAAGCACTCTTGGAGACCCTATTTAATAATGCTGATCAGGCCATGATGCGAGCGAAACGCACAGGCAGAAATCGAGTCTGTGATGCGGAATAAACCAGCTCAAAGAAAGTTTAGCCATTTAAATTCAGCTTAAGACTCAAGATCGGATAAGCATTTTTAGCCAGTAAGGCAGTTTTTATCGCCATTGAGCCTGCTTTATAGTCCAATAGAATGGTTTCGCGGCTTAACAGTTTATTCCTCAATTCAAGACAAATTTGTCGTCAGGTGTACTGGATAGCCCATATACCCATACATTGTTAGTCGATTTCTGGTAAGGCCAAACATAGGCAAATAGATAAGAATATGTATGGTAGCAGGTGTGGGAATTTTCGGTTGAGCTAACGACCCGAAACACATAATGGGTCAAAAGCTTTTAGCCAGATGAACAGTTCAATGGTCATTAAGATTGGCATTGTTGCAACTGTGACCGTTGGCGGCATGGATGCCGCCGTCGAGCCCTCAGGGATGCTTCTTGTGAAATAAAATGGCGGCCTGTCACAGGGGAAACAATGACAATTCATCCTACACACCTGACGACAAACTTATCTTACTTGGGGCAAAAGCCTTTAACCGGATTAACCGTGTAATGGTTAGTTAAGATTAGCATCAATAATGCAGTCTCTTAACGGCATAAATATCATCCTAACTAACCTTCCCTATCTCACTAAATAACCCCAACTCAACTATTCTCGGCAGATAGTTAAACGGCGAAGCGCAAATATACCCAGTAGCGAAAGGATTAATAGGGATAAACTGCCACCGCCGCTATAACCTTGTTTATGTTCTATGGTCGCAATATGTTCTTCTTTCACACGGGTTTTAAAGCGGGCTAATTCGGCGTCTAAATTAGTGATCATATCGTTTACCGCTAGATCAAAGCCTTCGGCGGATTTTTCACGTAACACGTTGGTGACGCTTACCGCGGTTGACGTGTCAGTAAGTTGGTTGATGCCGGGCGCCCTAAACAGCATTTTTTGGCTACGCATATCAAATACAGCGGTATCGACAAAGGTTTGGATCGCGTTTTCATTGCCGGGCACCATATACATGCCGACTATGGTCCAATACAGCAGTGAAGCCTTATTCTCGCTGCTTTGTAATAGTTGATCGTAAGACACCAGTGCCATCACATCGACATCGTGTAAGCGGGCAACCTGCTGCAAGGTGCTAAAACCTTTGCCATTTTTAAGGTAAGTGCTGGGAATTAATTCGATACGGTCAATAAAGTCGTATTTCACAAAAGACTGTTTTACTTTATCCAGCAAGGCGATTTGCGAGCTGCTATCGAGGGCTTCGGATTGCCAATGGGTGGAAGGTAAAAAGGCGATGCCGACCGTGATGGGAAGACGTAACACGGGAATACTGGGCTGCTGTGCCTCACGCTGTTTATCGTCGGGATAGAGATATTCAACCAGACTGCTGGAAACCACGTTTTTTTCGGTGGTGTTACCGTTAAAAAAAGCACTGCAACCACTAAGCAAGATGCTAATCGATGCCAGCGCGCCTACAAGCGCAATGAATTTTGTTTTCATCTGTTTCCCTACCGTATCCTTACTGCACACAGGCCCATGCAACCCGTGCATATTGCCGCTACCTTAGCGAGTCACTGCTGTAAAAACAAGCCGTTAACTTCACATATCGCGCTTTTGTTTGGCTTTTTAGAGGCTTAGAAACAACCAAGCCGCATCGAAATGCGGCTTTGGCTTTGATAACGACATAAATAACATCACAAACTAATCATAATGATTATGCTGCAACCACATGCCGCTGTGCGCGAAGTGGGTGTAAACGATTATGCATTACTTTAATAGTTTCGAACTGCACCATAGTTTTAGCACCGGATAACACACATTCAGGTGATAGCAACATCACTAACGCCGATTGTAAGGTGTTTTCGACGACTAACACTAATGCACGTTGTTTTTGGCATTTAAGCTCAAAGACTTTACCGACATCACTGTAAACGCATACATCGCTGGTATCAAAAAACCAAGATTTAGGCATTTGGGGAGTCAGCATAAAATGGGCCGCTGTCGCATTAAGGGCAATTTGCACTATTGCGGCATCGGTTAGAGATAAGTTTTTTGGCAACTTGTCGAGTAAGCTCATATAGAATTTGGCGTGCGCGATATTAAATTCCATGCTTGATAAGGCATCAGGAATTAATGATTTCGCTTTATAAGCCGTCAGAAATTCTATCTCGGAACCTAACGAAACGCCTAATACACCATACGAATCGTTATATTTCCAGTGCCAATCCTTTTGTGGCAATAATAACATAACGTTTACCTACTATTTGAACACTGCCACATCATAGTAGATATTTTATGCAATATCAAAATAAAAATAATAAAATACAAATTAATTAACAATTACTTAGAAGATCTATTTAGAGATCATAACCGCGATCTGATGATCGTTTTAGATCGCGGTTATGATAAAAGATCTTGTTTTAGATCCTTAGTGAGATTTAAAGATCATTATTTTAAGCGATAAGCTTCAACTATCTCTTTAATTAACTTTGGACCTTGATAAATAAAACCAGAGTAAATCTGAACCATTGTCGCACCGGCATCAAATTTTGCTAAGGCATCTTCAGCACTATTAATCCCGCCCACACCAATAATTGGGAGTTTTCCCTGTAAAGAAGTCGCCAATTGTTTAATCACTTTTGTTGACAGTTCTGTTAAAGGTTTACCGCTTAAACCACCGCTTTCATTAGCATTGGTAAGCCCGCTAACACCGTCACGAGTTAAGGTTGTATTGGTCGCAATTGCACCGTCAAACTGATTTTTAATTAATGCTTGAGCAATATTTTCAATTTCTTCTGTGGTTAAATCGGGAGCAATTTTAAGGGCTATTGGTACATATTTTTTATGCTTCTCTGCTAGCTCAAGTTGCTTGGTTTTTAATGCGCTTAATAATTCATCTAATAGATCGCCATATTGTAACGATCGTAATCCTGGCGTATTGGGTGATGAAATATTCACCGCAATATAGGCGGCATAAGGATAAACTTTATCCATGCAGATCAAATAATCGTCTTTCCCCTGCTCTACTGGCGTGTCTTTATTTTTACCTATATTGACCCCAACCATGATATCGGTTTTCTTTGCGATCAAATTTTTGACCAGATTATCGACACCTTTGTTATTAAAGCCCATGCGATTGATAATCGCCTTGGCGGGTTTTAATCTAAATAAACGGGGTAAATCATTACCGGGTTGTGGTCTTGGAGTAACAGTTCCCACTTCCACATGACCAAATCCCATCGCATGAAAAGCATCGATCGACTCACCATCTTTATCCATACCTGCGGCTAAACCCACAGGATTTGGAAACGTCAGCCCCATAAAACTCACTGGCGCAGGAGCAATATGCTGAGCATAAAAAGCATTCAGAGGGCTATTACCTGTCAGTCTCAGGCTACCAATGGCTAAATTATGCGCTCGCTCAGGATCCATCTGAAACATGACTTTCTGTGCGATTTTATAAAACATGTACTTTCCTCGACCTAAAAAAAGCCCCGGCGATCGCCAGGGCTTCTGATTGTTATAAAAGTTTACTTTTGCCCTTCGCAGTGAAGGATCAGAAGGTTAAGTTCACGTAGGGCGACAGAGAACTTAGCAAACTCATGGCTTTGCGACGTTTTAAAGTCAGCTAGCATATGGAACCATCTTTCCAGTAAGGCTTGATTAGTATCAATCCACTGGGAAATCACGCTCTGTGCGTTACAGGTTGCACTGCACGTTCTTAAAACCACTGACGTCAACGCACGTTGCTGCCAATCCAGCTCTTCCCTAAAGGCTGCACGGGCCAGTGCTTGCCAATGGTTAGTAACTGGTTGCGCACTGATCTGTTCTAGGAACCAGTGCAGCTCAACACGGGCACCGAGTTTGAAATAAGTCTCGGCAACAAGCGCAACTGTCTTCTCTTCTGTCTGCGCAATTTGCGCAATATCAAGTGTAGAGAACAGTGTGCTCATATTAGCAACGGTAGAGGCAACATCCTGAGGCACATTCTCTTTAATCAGAGCATTGATCTCAGCTTGGATACCTGCCGCTTCTTCTTCGACTAAGTATGAATGAACATTCGCTTTGAGTTGTTCAAATACAGGTTTGAAGAAAGCAACAGTTTGCTCAATGCTCCAACTACGGTTACGGTGACGCAGGAACCAGCGGCATGCACGACGCATATTACGACGTAACTGGTGCAACATTTCACCTTGAACCACAGCAGGTACAATACCGTTTAAGTCAGTGATTGATTTAGTTAGTTCAGCTAAACCAAAGACTTCGCGAGCCATAGTGTAACAAATCGCCGCATCGGCAACTGAGGCACCTGTCTCATCTTGCATACGTTGAACAAAGTTAAGCCCCATGTCGTTGACCAACTCGTTGGCCAGCGATGTAGCAATGATTTCACCGCGCAATGGGTGCGTAACCATTTTATGACTGTACAGTTCCTGAAGTTTTTTCGGGAAGTATGCAATCAACAATTGGCTCAACAATGTATCTTCAGTGATTTCAGGGGTGAGTAACTGCTCTTTCAGTACCATCTTAGCGTAAGCCACCAGCACTGATAGCTCTGGACGCGTTAATGCACGGCCATTAGCTAGACGTTCTGCGAGTTCTTCTTCCGAAGGTAAGAATTCTAACGCACGGTCTAACTTGCCTTCTTTCTCCAGATACTGGATAAAGCGAATTTGCTCTTTTAGTTGTTCTGCACCACGGACTTGAGTCACCGAAATCGTGCGAGTTTGGTCTTTACAGTCTTGTAGAACAATTTGACCCACTTCTTCGGTCATCTCTTCCAGTAAACGGTTACGTTGCTTGAGTGTCAATTCACCCTCTGCCACTAACGCGTTTAACAGAATCTTGATGTTTACTTCGTTGTCAGAACAATCTACACCACCTACGTTATCCACGAAGTCAGTGTTGATACGACCGCCGTTGGCCGCGTACTCAATACGACCTAATTGGGTACAACCTAAGTTACCACCCTCGCCCACGATCTTGGCGCGCAGTTCACGACCATTGACGCGCAGTGCATCGTTAGCGCGGTCGCCGACTTCAGCATTGGTTTCGCGGGAAGACTTAACGTAAGTACCGATGCCACCGTTCCAAATCAGATCGACTGGCATTTTCAGCAGCTCTTTCATCAACTCGGTTGGTGTCATCGACGCCTTTTCAGTTTCCAGCATTTGTTTCATTTCAGCAGATAATGGAATCGACTTAGATGAACGCAGGAAGATGCCGCCGCCTTTAGAGATCAGTTTGCTGTTGTAGTCTTCCCAGCTTGAACGTGGCAGTGCGAACAAACGGGCACGCTCTTCATAACTGGCAGCAGCATCCGGATTTGGATCGATAAAGATATGCATATGGTTGAATGCGGCCACAAGTTTTGTGTGCTTAGACAACAACATACCGTTACCAAATACGTCACCCGCCATATCGCCGATACCTAAACAGGTAAAGTCGGTAGTTTGGCAATCGATACCCACTTCGCGGAAATGGCGCTTAACAGATTCCCAGCCACCTTTAGCCGTGATACCCATTTTCTTATGGTCGTAACCGTTACTACCACCCGATGCGAACGCATCACCTAACCAGAAATTGTATTCTTGGGAAATGGCGTTAGCGATATCTGAGAAGGTCGCAGTGCCTTTATCCGCAGCCACAACGAGGTATGGATCATCCTCATCATGACGCACCACATCTACTGGATGTACGATTTCACCGTTAACGATGTTGTCAGTAATATCGAGCAGTGCACGAATAAAGATGCGGTAGCACTCTTGGCCTTCAGTGAAGAACGCCTCACGGCCCCCTTCAGTTGGCAGCTGCTTACAAACGAAACCACCTTTTGCCCCTACAGGGACAATAACGGTGTTTTTCACTTGCTGTGCTTTCACTAAGCCAAGCACTTCGGTACGGAAGTCTTCACGACGGTCAGACCAACGCAAACCACCACGAGCCACTTTACCACCACGTAAATGCACACCTTCAACCCGTGGCGAATAAACGAAAATTTCGAATTTCGGTAGTGGGCGTGGCATTTCAGGGATCATCGAAGGCATAAACTTGAAGGAGATATAGCTCTTCGGTTCACCCTTAGCATCTAATTGATAGAAGTTTGTCCGCAGCGTAGCGTTAATCAGATCGAGGTAACGACGGATAATACGGTCATCATCTAAGCTTGATACTTCGTCTAAACGTAGGTTGATCTGCTCCATAAACTTGCCCAATGTGCGGGTTTTCAGTTTTGGATTGAACTTACGGATAAACATTTTTACCAACAAATCAGCGATTTGTGGATAACGACCGAAGGTTTCTTCAATATAGGCTTGGCTGAATGTCGCATCGATTTGACGCATGTATTTAGCGTAAGCACGCAGTACGGATACTTCACGGCCCGTTAAACCTGACGCCAGAATGATACGGTTAAAACCGTCATCTTCTAATTTCTTTTGCCACACTTGAGACAGTGCCGTTTGGAATCTGTCTTGGCTATCGGCGATATTGTCAGTATTGGCGACTTTGACCGTCATTAAGAAGTCTAAGATCCAGAAGGTTGAACCGTCTGAGGTCGTCACTTCATAAGGGCGCTCGTTGATCACGCGCAGACCAAAGTTTTCCAGCATTGGCAGTACGTCAGAAAGATGGATTGGTTCATCTTTATGGAACAGTTTTAAACGCACTTTGTTGTCGTTCAGCGCAGCTTCCTGCGGTTGATAGAACAACATGCCTAATTTGTGTTCGTCATCTAGCGCTTCAAGCTGTTGCATATCCACAACGGCCGAGCTTGGCAATACATCTTCTTTATAGCTTTGTTCGAAGGCGTTAGCGTAACGCTTCATCAGATGAGTACCGGCTTCTTCACCTAAGGCGTTATTTAGCGCAGTATTTAACTTATCTTCCCAAGAACGTGCCGCTTCAATTAAATTGTTCTCTATGGCAGCCACATCTACATCCATATTATTGTTATCAACTTTGACAATGTAGTGAGTACGGGCCAGGGTTGACTCGGAGAAATATGTCGTAAACTCTACATCTTCTTTGCTGTTGAAATGCTGGGCCAGAATACGCTGGGTATCTTGGCGAAGTTTAGTGTTGTAACGATCTTTAGAAACATACACTAAACAGGATAAGAAACGCCCGAAACCATCTTTACGAACAAAGAGTTTCAGTTTATCCCTGTCTTGCATCTCGAGCACACCGTGCGCTGTGTGTGCTAAATCTTCCACATTGGCTTGAATTAGCTCATCGCGCGGTAAGTTTTCGAGAATGTTCAGTAGGGCTTTGTAATCGTGAGAACGTGGCGTTAAACCTGAGCGATCTAATACACGTTGAACTTTTTCGTTCAGCAGCGGGATCTCACGTGGGCTGCGGTTATACACGTTTGAAGCGTATAAACCGATGAATCTGTCTTCACCAACCACATTGCCTTTTTTGTCGAAGCGTTTGATACCGATATAGTCAACATAGGCTGGACGGTGCACACGGCTCTTGGCGCTGCTCTTAGTCAGGATCAACAAACTGTGATCTAAGGCTTCTTTACGCGCACTATCAGAGAAGCTTGATAGCAACAAACCTTGCTCTGGTTGAGCCTTATGGTGCTTGTTCATTAAGCCTAAACTCGAGGCCATATTCGGCACCAACTCAACATCCCCTTCAACACGTTTTAAATCGTATTGACGGTAGCCCAGTAAGGTAAAATGATGATTATTAAGATAAGTTAGGAAGTTAATCGCTTCTTCTAACTCTTGCTTCTCACCGGGGAATGGACGCTTAGGCAGGTCTTTAATAGTCTCACTCAGCTTGGCTGACATGGCTTCCCAGTCATTAACTGATGCGGCGACATCGCCAAGCACTGATTGGATTTCACGCTCAAGGGCTTTGATATCCGCGCTACTGTTTTGACGATCGATTTCAATCAGGAAAACCGCGACCTGCTCAGTGCTGTCAGGGCTTTGCTTCAAGTAAGTTACTTTAGTGACTTCTTGCGCTGAACGCTCAATCGCCAGCGGAGTGTGTAACATCATATGGGCCGTAATACCCATGCGATTCAATGCCATACCAACAGAATCAACCAAGAATGGCATATCAGGTTGGATGACTTCAATGATCGAATGGGTCGATTGCCAGCCGTGTTTAGACTGACTTGGGTTGAATACTCTGAGGTGAGTTTCCCCTTTCGGGGTTTTATTCAGTGCATTCCATAAACTGAGAACGGCACCGTACAGATCGCTGTCATTACGCGCATTGAGGTCGTCTTTCGACATGTGGGCATAAAGGCAGGTCGCGAACTGTTCAACTTGCTTGGCTTGTGAATTAGGGACTTTAGCGTGAATTAAACTGACTACATTTTCAAGTAGTACTGAAGGCATTGCATCTTTCAAGGCCATGTTGCTGTTTCCTTAAGCGTCTATGGCAGCGCTTTTTTTCATTATTTGGATGCTTCGGCTTAACAATCTGAGAAAAGCGAGTGTGATCTAGATCGTCGCGCGAAGTTTATTACTAAATCCTCTGTATTTCGAGGAAAATTTTAGTGGTACATCCTCTTGAAATCCAGTCGCCACGCGATTAAAGCACACAAAATGACCAAACAATCGTAAAAACAGACTATCTATGCAAAAGAAAATGGGGAGTTAAACTCCCCATTCATTGATACTACTTAGCTTGTCGCCAAAACACTGCCGACAACGCTGGCAAGATAATTATTGCCCCCAACATATTTACCACAAACATGAAAGTAAGCAGGATCCCCATATCCATTTGGAACTTTAGCGCCGAGAAAAACCAAGTGCTTACCCCAATCGCCAAGGTTAAGCCGGTGAATATCACTGCACTGCCCCGCTCGACTAAGGCTTCATAGTAGGCTTGTTGAACTGGCATCCCATTCGACAACTTGGACGACATGGTCGACAGGATATAGATACCATAGTCGACCCCGATGCCTACACCAAGGGCGATAACGGGTAAGGTACTAACAGCTAAGCCAATATTGAGCTGAGTCATCAACGCTTGCGCCAGTGTTGAGACTACATAAAGTGGAATAATCACCGCTACCGTTGCCTTAAATGACTTAAAGCTGATAAGGCAAAGTACAAATACTGCGCCATACACATAGATCATCATAGGTAATTGGGCTTCAGCAACGGCTTCATTGGTTGCGGCCATCACTCCCACTGGGCCAGAGGCTAGCTTAAATTGCAGCTTATCATTATTCATTTTGGCCGCGACCGCTTTCACCTTGGCAACCACAGTCTCAATGGTTTCTGCTTTATGATCCTGCATAAATAAATACACTGGCATCACCGAGCAATCACCATTTAACAACCCTGACGTCGTAGGAATTTGACCAATCGCCTGCACTAAACTCGCCGTTGTACGCGGCAACACTTCCCATCTTGGATTGCCTTCGTTAAAACCTGCGTTTACCTTTTTCGCCACGGATGCCAAGCTAACGGTTGACTCAACGCCAGGAGTATTACGTACCAACCACTCAAACTCATCAATCTGGGTCAATACATCGTGATAGGTACAAGCTTCTGGAGTAGCTTCAACTATCACAGTCATTACATCCGTGGTGATAGAGAAGTGGTCGGTAATAAAGAAAGTATCTAGGTTATAACGTGAATCTTGGTGCAGAGCAGGCGCGCCGCCTTGTAGATCACCAATTTTCATCTGGTTTGCCTGTTGCAGCCCCAAAAAATACAAGGCTATCGTTGCCACTATCACTACCATCGCATATTTAGGCGTAGCAAATTTTGCTAGGTAGCGCCAAATCGCCTCGGCACGCACTTCATCCGATGATGGCGCAGCACCTTGTGGCGCAACTTTGAGCTCAGTAAAGGAAATCACCAGCGGTAACAGGATAAGGTTAGTGAAAATAATCACACCGACACCTAAGGATGCCGAAATCGCTAGCTCTCTAATAATACCAATATCAATAGAGAGTAACGTAATAAAACCCACTGTATCAGACAGTAATGCTACGCCACCGGGGACGAGTAAGCTACGAAACGCCGAAGCCGAGGCCGCCTTGGTCGTTTGTCCATCCATCACCCGACGTCTTACCGCGTTAATAATCTGTACACCGTGACTAACACCAATCGCAAACACCAGAAATGGCACCAGAATCGACATCGGATCGAGACCGAAACCAATTACCGTTAATAAACCAAGCTGCCAGATCACCGCAGTTAAGCTACAGACGAGAGGGAATATTGTCAGAATAATCGATTTAGAAAACAGATAGACCATTACAGCGGTGATAAAAATGGCAATCACGAAGAACAGCAATACGCCTTTGGCACCATCGGCCACGTCACCCGCCATCTTGGCAAAACCAATGATATGGATTTTCACCTTGTCGGTTTCATACTTACCGCGAAGTTCCTTCTCCAACTGAGCGGCAAAGGCGATGGTATCTAAGGGTTTACCCGTTTGTGGATCAAAGTCCATCAACTGGGCCGACACCATAGCAGCACTGTAATCATTGGCAATCAAACGTCCCACAATGCCTGCTTTTTCGATGTTATCGCGCACCGTATTCAAACCCGCTTCAGTGGTCGTAAAATCGGCGGGGATCACAGGGCCGCCAGCAAAACCATCTTCGACAACCTCAGTAAAACGAGTCGAAGGTGAAAACAAGGACTTCACCTGCGAGCGGTCAACACCGGGAATAAAAAATAGCTGATCATGGACATTTTTAAGGGTATCAAAAAAGTTAGGGTTAAAAATATTGCCGCTGGTGTCTTCCACCGCCACCATAATACTATTGGCGCCACCAAAATCTTTTTGGTGTTTGAGGTAGGTTTGCATATAGCTATGATTGAGCGGAATATTTTTAATGAATGCCGCATCCATTTTTAGTTGGCTTGCCTGGTAGCCCAAAAAAAACGTCAGCAAAATAAAAATGCTCACCACCCAAGCGCGGTTGCGGAATAAAAATGACTCAAATCCGTTGACCAGTTTTTCTAACATCTTATCGGCCCTGTTATTGTTGTTTTATAATTTATGGCTTCAGAGTGAGTAGCCCTTGGCTACCCGATAACCACACATTCCCTTGGTTATCTTTGGCAATTGAAACTAAGTTTTCCCCTTGGCGACGAGTGACAATACTCGAACTATCATCCTTATTTAACTGGATAACCACGCCAGCATTTCCCACTAGATAAAGGCTAGTGTCCGAGCTAACCATGGCGCCGTTGATGGATGATTTAACTGGCATCTCAATCTCATCCCATTGGCCAAGACTCAAATCCGCCTTAAAAACATGCCCCCTAAGCCCCATTACGTAGACTGAATCCTGCAATTGGATAGCATTGAACATAGAGCCATCGTAATCAAACCCTGTGCGGGTAAAGGTTTGGCCTTTATCAGCCGACACCGCCACTAAACCAAGCTCTCCGACTAATAATAAGCGGCCATCATTAAGCTCAATCATCCGATTAAAATGTGGCAATAATGAAGCGCGCTCGGTCAGATAAGCGTCTTGGTCGCTATTTTTTAACTCAGCTAAATAGGACACATCTTCTTCGGCCAGTAACTCTTCATGGAATTCCTCAGCCCAATTTGCGCCACCATCACGGGTGCGATAGAAAAGCCCGTAGGCACCAATCGCTATGCCCTCTTGTTCATTTAAAAACAACACATCAAGGAAAGGCTTTTCAATTTCAGTCGACTGCATTTGTAACGACCAAGTTTGGCCGCCATCTTGAGTGTGCAAAATGGTGGCATCGTGACCGACAGCCCAACCGAGTTTTTCAGTTAAAAAGAAAACCTTTGTTAACTGAACCGAAGTTGGCGTCGGGACTTGTTGCCATTTGTCATTGAACACTAACACATGACCACGCTCACCCACGGCAACCAAATGCTGTCCAGCGTGTGCAATATCGAGCACTAAAGAAGATGCGGCCAACGGCTGGATTTGTGGAAAACGCTCTGGCACAGCAGAAAACAACGGGGAAGAAAATAAACAACCAACACTTATCGCAGCGACACATTGAAGGATGCGAAACGACATACAAACTTCCTTAAACTAATGAGGGGCGCTTAGCGCCCCTTTTACCGTGGCTGATTAACGAATACCTTCACGACGCAGCGCATCTGGGGTGAAGTTCGCTTCACTCAGTTTGGCATCGAAATTATACATACCGCTCTGGTTGTCTAAGCCCATAGCTAAGTAACGACGGGACTGCAAATCATGGAACACTTCTAAGGTATCCCACTGGGTAGGTACTTCGTAATAGTTCAAACCATGGGCAACCGCCACACGATAAAGTTCATTACGGTTGTCATACAGATCGGCAATCGATACCTGCCAAGAGTCTTCATCAAGATACATCACGCGGGTTTTATAGATATGGCGCATACCGTCTTTCAGTGTCGCCTTAACTTCCCACACGCGGTGTTTTTCCCAACGGACGAACTCAGGATTGATATGACCGGGTTTTAAAATCTGATCATATTTCAGCTTATCTGAATGCAATTTGTAGTCGTTGTAAGGAATATAGATTTCTTTCTTGCCCACAAGCTCCCAGTTGTAGCGCACGGGTGAGCCGTTAAACATGTCGAAATCGTCAGTGGTGCGCAGACCATCGGATACGGTACCCGGTGTATCAAAGGCAACGTTTGGTGCTTTACGCACGCGGCGCTGACCTGTGTTATAGGTCCATGCCTGGCGCGGTAAAGCTTCTTGATCCATGGTTTCTTTAACTAGCAGCGCAGTACCCGCTAAACGTGCAGGTTGAGTCACTACTTGTTTAAAATAAAACAAGGTGTTGCTCGCTTTTAACTGATCTAAAGTAATCTCAGGACGAGAATATTCGAAACGGATTTCCTCGGCAGTTTCCACTAAGGTGAAACTACCATCAGCTGTCGGTGCCGCTTGGCTACGTGAGGTTTCAACATCCACACCACGGAAGCGTAGAATATGGTTCCAAATCGCTTCTAAACCGTTAGCCGGAATAGGGAATGGAATACCAATCGATGCACCCGAAATACCATTACCTTGCGCCACCAATTCGGCACGGGTCGCATTGGCTTTGGTCGCATCGTAAACAAATTGCGGTACGGAAGCACTACGACGAGTCTTGTACACATTCATCTTGTAAGTATCAGGATAAAGCTCAAATAATTTCATCTGACCTGGGGTCAAAAAATCTTTATATTGCGCTTTGTTTGCATTGGTAATGGTAAATTCAATCTTATCTTCAGGAAAAGGATCAGGATGATGCATCCCCTTAGTGTAACCCGCTACTGGCTTAGTAATACCACCATCCCATGCGGGGATAGAACCATCAGCATTTCCAGCCTTTTCAGCACCTAATGGGGTTAATTCGTTACCCAGTTTTGCGGCCTCGACTTCGGATACTTTAGCCATCGCTGCTGGTGCTACAAGTGCCATAATGACCGCACTTGCCAATATCGACAGTTTCTTCATTGTTATAGTCCTTTAGATCGAATACTTGATATTGAATGAAATATAATCACGATCTGCCATCGCGTTGGTTGTACCTACACCACCAAAGAAGTTGTTGTAGGACAGATCGGCCCCCCAACGGTTTTGGTATTCAAAGTTCAGACCCAAAGCGACTGACTTGCGTCCCTCAGTGAAGAGGAACATAGGATCTGGTGTAATACCATCAACATCGTGCGAGAAAATCATCCTTGGAGACATGTTTACACCCGCAAACAAGTTGTTGAACTCAGCTTTAGCTACAAGGCGATATCCCCATGCGAAATCGGTTGGGAATGGGTTAGTTTCAGGGCCGTTATGCAACGCTTGAATAATGCCTGGCATATCAGGATTACCGCCAGAACGCGCCGTTCCCGGACCATTTAAGCGCAATTCATCAAACCCAGGCATATCATGGATCCACACCCCGCCAACTTCAGCTAACATCGTCAGGTTATCTAGGCCCAATGTAGGACCAAATAGGTGAGTGAAAGTGACTTGCGCCTGAGTCGTATCTAAGCGGATAAAGCCGTCAACGGTATCACCAGGCTTTACTCCATCAATTTGTGAAATACCGTCGAAATCGGGGCGAATACCGGCATTTGCTAACTGCTGAGGCATACCTGCGAACAGTAGTTCTACGTCATCAATTTGCAGTGGTTCATCTTGGCGGTGGGCAATTTCAGCACCGACTGAAGTATCGCCTAGTGAAGTGTTAAAACTGAAGCCATAAAGCTTGATGTCTTCAGGGTACACAATTTGCGCTTTAGAGAAACTCTTTAAGCTGAGCAGTAATTCGCGGTTGATATCACCCGCATTTTGCCCCAGAACCGCTAAGTCAGATAGCAGTGCACCAGTGCTAAAATCGGCGGCTGTACCGCTGATCAGCGGACGGCGGCTATGGTAGTTCATAAAATAGAAACCAAACTCGGTATCGCCCAATTCAGGCGCGTAATACCCCAATTTGACACCATATTGGCCATCATTACTTGGCTCTTGTTCATCTTGCACTAAAGTGACTTTAGTAGGATAAGCTAATGCCATCGCGACGAGCTGTTGCGTTGGAATTGTCTGACCACTGGCAATCATCCCTGCTAGACGTTGATATTCCTGCATCACAAAGTCTAAGTTGATATCAGGGTTGGCGTTAAAACCTAACTGTGCGTTTTGATTGTAGCCACCAAAGCCAGCAAAATCGTTAGTCGCAAAAATTGAACCGGGCGTTGGCACCCAAATAGGTTCCCAATCATATTGATAGAAAGCTTCTACCGATAAGTTTTCTGTGATCCCAAGAGAAGCCCACACCATGCCCTGAGGTCTAAAGGCTTCTTTCAGTTCTGCACCGGGAGCATTAAGGATGTTCAAATCAACAGGGTTAATCTCACCAATACCATGGGCGATAAGAGTACTTTCCCCCCAAGAAACCACTTGGTTACCTAAACGGATAGAGAGTGGATTGGCACCGTCATTTAAATCAAAATTCGCATAAACAAAGGCATCTAACAGACGGATGTCCTTACATTGCACTTCTGAAGCACGATTATCCTCACAAGGATCGAATTCTTTGCCTGTTATCGGATCATTGAAGTCATAGTTACCATCGTTTAATTTACGATCGTAAAAATACATGCCACGAGCAAACAGACCATAATTCTCATACTTCAGGGACAGCTCATGTAATCCTTTAACGATCTCAGAAGTAGTATCACCTTGAGAATAAAGCAAATTACTTAAATCGTTATTGCTTGAATAGGAACCTGGCTGTGCCCAAATCTCAGCAGATGTGTATTTAGTATTGCCAAACGCAGTATAATTCGACCAATCAAATTGTGGCTGGTTAACTTTACCAATTTGTCCATCCCAATCGCGCTCACCGACACGCCAACTGGCACCCGCGGTCCACGTTGAGTCAAACGTGCCTTGTACCTCCCCCCAATCGAACGCAACCGCATTAACATTCGATATCATCAACAAACTCAATGCCGACGCCACCCCCAAAGCAAGCGCCGACTTGTTAAAACTTTTTTTAACAATTTTCATTTTAGCTCTCCGTACCCTGCTGGATTCTTTGTTTTAGGAATTACAACCAACATCTTGTTAGCTCACAGGTAACATCATTGTTACAGCAATTAATCCCTATGAGCAAGGCACAGTTAGAGAAAATTTTCTAAAGAATTAAGCACGTAGACACATTTATGTCATCGAGTACAAAGATGGGATTTAAATTAGTAAAGCAGAAGATTGGAATACTGAGGCAAAACAAGATAAAAAATCATAAATTTCATTAACATAATCACAAAGAAATTATCATGTTTTATTAATTGTAATTAGTCGACCGTTTAAAGTAATTACTCTAAGATAAAATCAACAATTTGTTTCTACAACCGCTCCAATGACACAAATTGACCTTTATCGTCGAGCACGAGTTTAAACTGCCCATGAATACCATTTTCAGTTAAAAAACGCCTAAAATGTCGCCCGCTAATCCAAAGGATCCGCCCTTGACGTTCACGCACTTCAACTTTATCGGCCAGCCCTTGATAGTAAGGTAAAAAATCTTGATAGCTAAGGGTTAACTTAAAATACAATTCCATATTGATAAGGGCAGCAAAATGCTGCCCTCCTCCTCTAATTAACCTGAACTCGGGGTAACGAGTGTCGAAAAACCTAAATTTAATAAACTAACTCAATGCTATAAATGATTATTTTGAAACGAAAAATCTATTATCTGCCTGAATGCGCAGATTTGTGCGCATATCAAGGCGCTCTGTCGTATGCCATAGCGAGCGATGGTGAGACAGAGCAACGCAGAGAGGCTCGAAAAGAGCCTATTCAGCGGCTCTGCTTATCTCGAGCTCAGGTTAATGACGACTTCGCTAACGCTTTGGACACTTTTTCGAATAAATCCTTAGAGAGTCCAGGTAAGTCTAATAAACGCGTTAAACAGGCCTTAATCTTACGCTGACGTGTTTCATCGAATTTACTGAATTGGATCAGCGGTGTCACCATTCTGGCGGCAACTTGTGGGTTAAGCTGATTTAAGTTGATAAGGCACTCAGTTAAAAACTCATAACCTCTGCCATCGGCGCGGTGGAATTGATAAATATTTCCAGAGGCAAAACTACCAATAAGCGAACGCACCCGATTGGGATTACTCATGCTAAAACTCGCGTGTTGTTGTAATTGACGTAATGTATCAATCACATCATCGCTATCATGAGTCGCCTGTAACATAAACCATTTATCCATCACTAGCGGCGTATCACGCCAGCGCGTCTCAAATTGAGCCATTAACTGGTCACGGCAAGTTAAAGAGCCAACATTGGCTGCCGTTAATGCGCCGAGCGAATCCGTCATATTACAAGCCTTAGCAAACTGCTCTACCACAAAGGTTTCGGCATCATTGCTAACTCGGCTAAGCCAATTTAGACATTGGTTTTTAAGGGCGCGGGCTTTAGTGCAATCCAAATTAACCAATGAGCGATAAAGTGCCGTTAATTCATCTTCGCAGTAAGCAGCAAGCTCTGTGAGCACAAATTCACGCGCGAGCGCTAACGCATCAAGGTCAACAGTATCAGTTTGCTCAATCAAAGCGGAAGCCGATGGAATCGCTAAAATCTCAGCCATTAATGCCTGATCGAGTTTCTCATCGAGTAAAGCCCCTTTAAAACTATCCTTCACTCTTCCATCTAAGGTCATCGTCTGATGTTGCTGTAAATGTTCAACATTTTGCCAAATTGCTTGGCTAACGAGAGTAACGGATGCCTCCCAACGCGCCACTTCACTCGAAGCAAAACGCATCAAATGAACAAGTTGGTCAACTTCGAAGGGATAGTGCAATTTAACTGGCGCAGAGAAATCTTGCAGCAATGACGCCACAGGTTTATGGCGGAGTCCTTCAAAAGTAAATACTTGTTCGGCGTCAGTAAAACTGATCACTTGGTTGACCAGTGATAGTCCCTTATCGTCCAACAGCTCCAGACTAAAAGGAATATGCAGCGGCGAGGTGCAGCCTGTAAGAGTCTGTTTAAGTGTTAACTGATAACGCCCTGATGCAGCATCAAAACTGTCGCTTGCGGTTACTACCGGCGTACCTGCTTGGCTATACCAGAGGCGGAATTGGGTTAAATCGATACCACTGGCATCTTCCATCGCCGCAACAAAATCATCGCAGGTCACAGCTTGGCCATCGTGGCGTTTAAAGTATAACTTCATCCCCGCTTGGAAACGGGCTTCACCAAGCAAAGTGTGCATCATGCGAATAACTTCGGCGCCCTTGTTATACACTGTCACCGTATAAAAGTTATTCATCTCAATCACGGACTCTGGACGAATTGGATGTGCCATTGGGCCTGAGTCTTCAGCGAACTGCTGGTTTTTAATGACTTTAATGGCGTGAATTCGATTTACCGCGCGCGAACCTAAATCCGAACTAAACTCTTGGTCGCGAAAAACTGTTAAGCCTTCTTTGAGACTTAATTGGAACCAATCACGGCAAGTGACACGGTTGCCCGTCCAGTTATGGAAATATTCATGGCCGACTACGGATTCAATACCATGGTAATCCTCATCAGTGGCGGTCAAAGTATCGGCGAGGACATATTTGGTATTAAAGATATTTAAGCCTTTATTTTCCATCGCCCCCATATTGAAAAAGTCGACAGCAACGATCATGTAGATATCTAAATCATATTCAAGGTCAAAACGGGACTCATCCCAAGCCATAGACTTTTTAAGGGATGCCATAGCATGGTGCGCCTTATGCAAATTCCCTTTATCAACAAAAACCTGTAGCACCACTTTACGCTGACTGCGGGTAATAAACTCATCCTGCAACAGATCAAAATCACCTGCCACGAGGGCAAAAAGGTAGGCCGGCTTGGGGAAAGGGTCCTGCCAACGTACATAATGGCGTCCGCCATCGAGATCACCTTTGTCAATCAAGTTGCCGTTACTGAGCAGGAACGGGAACGCCAGCTTGTCGGCTTCAATACGCACAGTATATTTAGCCAATACGTCAGGACGGTCGAGGAAGTAAGTGATACGTCTAAAGCCTTCAGCTTCACACTGGGTGCAATAGGCACCGTCAGACATATAAAGCCCTTCGAGGCTTGAGTTGGCTTCAGGATCCAGTTGGGTGATGATGGTCAGCTCAAACTCATTTAGGGTCGTTTCGATTGTCAACTGCCCTTCACCAACTTGATACGCTACCTGTTGACCATCAATCGCCACGCTGACTAAGGTTAATCCTTCACCATCAAGCACTATAGGATTAGCGTGGGAAGAGCTACGTTTAACCTTGCTTATAGCCTTAACAACGGTATTTTTACCGTTAAGATTAACATCTAAGTCGATGGATTCAATCGTGAACTGGGGAGCTTGGTAGTCTTTAAGGTATTTTGCTTGAACTTGTGTCATTTCGTTCCCTTTAACACTGATTTAAATAAGAAAAACGCGCCATAAGCGCGTTTTAAGGTAAGGTAAACAGACGTAACTTCCGCCTATTTAGTGCCAGCGTTAGCTAGCTTTTTCGCATCCACCATATCTAGAGTGATATAAGCCGTTTCATCTAAAAATGCATCTGGCGCAGCAACATCATCTTTAATATCTTCCATCGATTTAACTGGCGCTAAACCATTGGCTACGCGACGCTCATTGGTTCTATCGAGCACTTTCTTCTCATCAGCTTCACGTGATGCAATACGCTCACTTTCCACTAAGGAGACCGTTTTCTCTTTGTGATGCTTTTTAAAGTCAGCAATGTCTTGATTGATATAGTTAAACTCAACACTGTTTTTAATACGGGCAAGGTGCTTTTTCTCTAAACTCGCCACCAGTTCAGGGGTGATATCATTTAGCGTACCGTATTGCGCCATCGGGACTTTGTCCCAAGGCAAAGCATTCTTCTCTTCAGCTTCACCATACTCACCAGGCTCTAACGCACTTGGATACGCAATATTCGGTGTCACACCTTTGAGTTGTGTACTACCACCGTTAATGCGATAAAACTTCTGAATGGTGTATTGCACATGCCCAATAGGTTTCTCGTACATATCGTAGATGCGACCTAGGCTCTTATGCTGTTGCACTGTGCCTTTACCGAAACTGGATTCACCAACAATCAGTGCACGATCATAGTCCTGCAATGCTGCTGCAAAAATCTCAGAAGCTGATGCGCTGTAACGGTCAACCATCACGGTCAACGGACCTGCGTAGGTAGTCTTGCCATCGTTATCGCGGTGAGCTGACACACGGCCATCGGCATCACGGATTTGCACCACAGGGCCCATGTCAATAAAGAGTCCGGTCAGTAACACGGCTTCGGTTAATGCACCGCCGCCATTACCACGTAAATCGATAACGACACCTTCAACTTTTGCTTCGTTGAGTTTAACGAGTTCCTTTTCCACATCCTGGGATAAATTCATATAGAATCCAGGAATTTGGATAACTCCGACTTTACGATTGGCGTATTCACCGTCTTTAGGCTCGATGATTTTAGAAGTCGCAGCACGGTCTTCTAAGCGAATCTTGTCACGTACTAAAGTGACATTAAACGGCTTAGCATTTGAGCCACCTTTCTTCGGTAAAATCTGCAGAACGACTTTACTGCCCTTAGGTCCTTTGATGAGCTCAACCACATCGTCTAAACGCCAGCCGATAACATCAACGATCTCGCCGCCCTCTTGGCCAACACCAACAATCTTATCTTCTGGTGACAGTTTTTCACTGCCAGCGGCAGGACCACCTGCGATTAAACTCTTAATCACAGTGTAATCATCTTCGAGCTGTAACTGCGCGCCAATACCCTCTAGGCTCAAGTTCATTTCCATTTGGAAACGCTCAGCATTACGGGGGGATAAATAGCTAGTGTGCGGCTCGATGCTGCGAGAAAATGCATTCATCACCGCTTGGAACACATCTTCACTATTGGTCTGAGTCAAACGTTTGATGGCGTTGTTATAACGTTTTTGCAGAATCTCAACAATTTCAGGCCATTTTTTGCCAGTAAGCTTGAGATTCAACGCATCATATTTGACTCGCTGACGCCAAAGCTCATTGATTTCAGCTTGATCTTTTGGCCAAGCGACATCTTCCCTATCGTACTCGTAGGCATCACCAGGAACGGTAAAATCCATTTCTTTATCGAGCAGAGAAAGTGCGTACACAAAACCTTCGTAGCGACGTTTTTGAACCAAATCAAACATTTTGTAGGCAGGGTCGAGTTCACCTGAACTCAGCATATCGTCAAACTGATTGATATAAGGTTTAAAACTGTCGACATCGGCTTGGGTCAGCACATTGCGACGGTAATCAAGTTGCTGTAAATAGCGGTCAAAAATCTGCGCAGAAAACGCGTCATCGAGCGCAAATCGATGGTAATGCGAACGAGTGTATAAATCTGTCACTCGTTTACTGGCCACTTTATGCTGCGCTTCCTGCTTGAGAGTGGGTAACTCGCTGATTTGAATCGTAGGAGGCACAGCCCAAGCCGAGAATCCGACAAAAACAGTGGCGATGGATGTAGCCAAAATGAGTTTTCGCATCAACAAGTTACTCCGTTAGATTAAATGATTACAGCAGAATATGTTCTGCTTTCACTTTTATCGTTAAGCCGCTATCAAGCTGAACATGAATGTCTTCTTTGTTAATGTCAGTGATCACGCCGGCTACTGGCGTCATACCTAACTTAACATTGACACGCTGTTTCTTAGCTAAATCGGTCAATTGCGCTTGGACTAAGTTAACAGCAGGTTCAGCCTTAGGAGCCACTTTGGCAGGACGCTCAGTCTTGCGGGCAGGAACAGCTACTTTCTTAGGGGCCTTTTTCGCTGGAGCTTTGCCAGCCGGAGCCACTTTGGCAGCTTGAGCAGCACGCTTAGCCTTGGCTTTTTCTTGGCTTTCTTTCAACATGGCTTGAGCATGATCGATATGTTCTTGCTCTAGCTCGCCACAAGGCTGACCATCAAGATCCACACGCTGGGCACCAGCTTTTACCGATTTGAGGTAACGCCAACTGCTAGTGTAACGTCTTAACGCCACGCGCAGTTGAGTTTTACTGACTTTAGAATCATCAGCCAACCTTTCAGCCAAATCTTGAAACAATCCGATTTTTAATGGCTTAGTTTCACCTTCAGCAATAAAGCACAAAGGAAATGTTTCATACAAATACGCCAAAATTGCGTTGGTGTCGGTCAACTTATCTGTTGATTCCATCATTACTTCCACAGTTAAAAAGGGACATCGAATTCGAGGTGATATAAATCAGCTTCTTACGTGTCGTTTATCTTGGTTAAGCTCACAATTGAGCCAAAGTACAAATTAACATTCTCGCCGAGTTAACTAAAGTTAAAAAATATCAGTTAACCATTTTTTACGGCTAAACCTCTCAGGTTTATTCGGGCCATGCCCAAACAAGCCTTATCAGGGCATGCGCTATTATAAGGCGCACGCCACCGATTGCGACTATGAATTATGCGTTATTGTACGCAAATTAAGCAAATAGGCAGTTTTCGAAGCTTTTTACCAATAATTCCAAGCCCTTTTGGTCTTCTTCGTCAAAGCGGTCAAAAATAGGGCTATCAATATCCAGTACAGCAATCACCTGACCATTAGCGCGAACAGGGATAACAATTTCGGAATTACTGGCCGCATCGCAGGCGATATGTCCATCGAATTGATGCACATCGGCAACCCGTTGAGTTTGATTAGCCAGTGCTGCAGTGCCACACACGCCTTTACCCATCGGAATGCGGGTACAAGCCACTTTACCTTGGAATGGGCCTAATACTAACTGTTCGCCGCGCATAACGTAAAAACCTACCCAGTTTAGTTCGGTTAGGTTGTCATTAAGCAGGGCTGAAAAGTTAGCCATGGCAGCCACTAAATCATCTTCGCCTTCGAGTAACGCTAACGCTTGACGGTTCAGTGATTCATAAAATTGCGGTTTCATATGCTTCCTAAAAATTATTCAGCAGCATCGTCCTTCTTAGACGCTTTTTTGGCTGTGTTTGGTTTTGTTGGCGTACTATTAACTTGAACCACACCTTTAAGCAAGTTTGTTAGCTCATCTTTATTGTTAGCAAAATAGAATGCGAGCTGTTCGGTTAGACTTTCATCAATCCCAAGTTCCGCTTTCTGAATAAATGGAATGAGGTTATCAGCGATGTCGAGCATCTTATCGTAGGCATCAGCCTCCTTTTTCGATGTGAATGTCATCTTTTCTACCCCTTCTCTTACCACGACAAACTGTGTAATAACTGCCATGACCGCCCTCGCACTGTTTTTATATACAGTAACCAGAATGACATAAAGTGAACTAGTGATGCAAGTGTTCTGATTATTCTGATATTATGACTGCGCTTTATGTTGTGGAGATGGGTCAATCAATTTGATATCTCACCTTATAATTTGTTGTTTTCGGATTATTTGCTCAATCTCAGTGGCTTTGGGGCTAATATAATATTTTTATATGCATGACAATACAGCAGAAAACTCTGTAATCCTCTGTCGTTCCTGCGACTTGGCCATTCGGAAACGTGCCCTCCCAACTGGGGTCAGAGCATTGTGTCCGCGTTGCAACACCGCACTTTATGACACTCCATACTGTTCAGTAAATGGCATGTTGGCACTGTGCATTACCGCGTTGGTGTTCTATTTTCCTGCTAACTTTTTTCCTGTGCTAGAAATCCATTTTCTGGGCAGTATTCGCACAACAACGGTATTTCAAGGCGCTTTTGCCGTCTTCGAACAAGGTTATTGGGTGGTGGGATTAGCCGTACTTGCTGCCGCAGTGGTTGGCCCTGGTTTATTGATCCTATCGATTCTTGCGCAAATTTTGATTATAAAATGGGGGCTTGCAAGCCCATTTTGGCGCCATAGTCTCAAACAATTACTCACATTTCAGGGGTTCCTTTCGCAGCTGACGATGCTTGAGATTTATGTGATTAGCTTCCTCGTCTCATCATTTCAATTATCTGATTTTTCGGATATTTATTTTGGAATGGGTACCTTTTGCTTCACCATGCTTTTTTTAGTCACCCTGTTTTTACAGCGTGAATACGATATTGAGCATATGTGGGGTCTTCTTATGCAGGAACATCACTGATATGAAGCAGCAAGGAAAGGATTTAGGCCTGTGTTTGTGCCGCGTTTGTAGGCAACTCAATAGCAGTGAGGATAGCCACTGTAGTCGTTGTGAGTCAGAATTACAGGTCCGCGATTACAACAGCTTACAAAAAAGTTGGGCGCTGCTTATTACTGCCGCCATTTTATTGGTTCCAGCCAACCTCTATCCCATTACGGTGCTCACCAATCAGGGAAAGGTACGTCACGATACGATCTTTTCCGGAATTGTTCATTTAGTCCAATCGGATATGTTACCCATCGCCATTATTGTGTTTATTGCCAGTATTTTAGTGCCTTGGGTAAAGATTATCGGCTTAGCCACTTATCTGTGTGCTATCAGTTTCAACCTGCCAATTTCAAAGCAAAAACTTATGGTGGGATTTCATGTTATTGAGTGGATTGGCCGCTGGTCGATGCTCGATTTATTTGTGATCTCGCTGACCGTTGCCCTGGTGAATATGGGGCAATTACTCGATGCAAAGCCTGCACCCGCGGCCACGGCATTTGCATTGGTGATTTTACTGACGCAACTTGCCGCAAAAGTTTTAGACACTCGTTTACTCTGGGATCGACTGGAACCTCAAGATGACACAAATTGAATCGCCAAAAGTTGTGAAGAAAAAGCTCTTTTCGCCGATTTGGCTGCTCCCGATTGTGGCGCTCGCGCTTGGCGCATGGCTGGGTATTAAGAGCATCAAAGAATCGGGCATTGAAATTCAAATCCACTTCCCCAGTGCTACGGGGATCGACGTGGGCAAAACCTTAGTCAAATACCAAGGCTTAACCGTTGGTAAGGTAAAAGATATCGGTATTGATGATGATCTTAAAGGCGTTAACGTGAAGGTGATGATGGACTATCGCGCTAAGCCTTTCTTAAATAAAGAAACCCTCTTCTGGTTAGTTACCCCAAAGGCCAGCATCACAGGCGTTGAAGGTCTGGATGCGCTGTTTTCAGGCAACTATATTGCAATCCAACCAGGCAAAGGCAATGCCGCTACCTTGTTTGAGGCAGAACGCCAACCGCCACCAATGCAAATTGGCTCCGAAGGGGTAATGATTGAACTGACGGCCGATAAACTCGGCTCATTAGATGTGGGCTCGCCAGTGTTCTTCCGTCAAATACCTGTGGGCAGCGTGGTCAGCTATCGTTTAGACGGCAACGCTAGAGTGATTATCAGCGCCTTTATCCAAGAGCAATATGCACGTTTAGTGAAGAAAAACTCTCACTTTTGGAATGTGTCAGGCGTTAAAGTCGATGCTAGTTTAGCGGGTATTAAAGTCAACACTGAGAGCCTTGCTTCTATCCTTGCGGGTGGTGTGAGTTTCAGTTCCGATGAAAAAGCGCCTGCGGCACAAAATGGCGACAGTTTTTCCCTCTATGATTCCGAAACCAGCGCTCTTGGCGGGATTGAAGTCAGTCTGACCATGAGTGATGGCAATGCTATTGATAAAGGCACTCGCATTGTATATCGCGGCATCACCATTGGTGCAGTTCAAAGCAAGCAACTCACCGCTGCAGGTGTGACTGCGGTGGCAAAATTTGAGCCTGAATACGCTAACCTATTAACTCGGGACGGCCAGTTTTGGCTTGAAGGCGCCGATATTTCGCTCTCAGGGATCAAAAACCCCGAGCGTTTACTCACAGGAAGCGTGATTAACTTTTTACCCGGCACCCATGCTAATTCGGCACTGCCAAGTAGTTTTGCCTTGCAATCCTCAGCCCCTGATGTGCTACAAGCGAAAAAACTCAAGGCAACAATAACCTCGGCCGAAAACATGGGCTTAACCGCTGGCGCCGAAGTGCGTTACAAGCAATTACCTATCGGTCAGGTGCTCGAGGTGAAATTAACCAAAGATCTGTCGGCCGTTGAATATCAACTTGAGCTGCAACCTGAATTTGCCAGCTTAATCCGCAGTGATAGCTATTTTGTTCCCGAATCAGCGTTGAGCGTCGATGCGTCTCTTGATGGTGTATCGGTCAAAGCACGCGATCTGGCGACATTAACTAAAGGCGCGGTGAGTCTGATCCCTGGTACCAGTAATACCCCGCTGGCGGCAAATGCGCGTTTGCCACTCTTTAGCTCAATGGATGAAGCTAAGCAATTCTTTGTCCGTCAACAGCGTTTATACTTTACTCTCATCAGTGCTGATGGCGCCGATATTAGTCAAGGATCTCCGATTTACTATAAAAAAATGCAAATTGGTAGCGTGGAGTCGGTCAACTGGCAGAGTAAAACCGAAGACTTTGCGATTAAGATCGCTATCGATAAGCAGTTCCAACCCTTAGTGCAAAAACCTAAAGTCTTTTGGCGTAATAGTGCCGTGGATGTCAGCGCCAGTCTTGCGGGTATTGATGTCGCCGTTGCTCCACTACAAGGCGCGTTAAAGGGCAGTATCAGCTTAGGTTTATTGGACAGTTCAACGACTGAGCCTAATGCGGCACTTAAACTATACGAAAGTAAACAGCTCGCCTTAGCGCAAGCTCAAGCCATCAAACTCACCATACCCGCCTCGGCAAAATTGGCTGCAAAAGCCGCCATTCGTTACCAAGGTCATCAGGTGGGTGAAGTGACGCAAGTTAAGCTCAATACCGATTTAACCACCCTTACAGCCACCGCCTATCTCTATGGCGACTATGCCGAGCATTTCAGCCGCAGTGATACTGAGTACCATATGGTCGAAGCGCAAATATCTTTAGCAGGCATTAAAGCGCCAGAAACCTTAATCACTGGGCCATATATTGGCGTGTTACCGGGTAAGAGCAAGCAAAAGGCGAGTCAATTCCAGGCCAAATTGGTTGAGAGCAGCTACGCCAACGTGGCCGAAGATGCGCTTAAGTTTATCTTGGAGGATAGCAACCTTGGCTCGATGAAAGTCGGCACGCCTATCTTCTTCCGTGGCATTAAAGTCGGCCAAATCGATGGTTATAGCCTATCGTCTCAAGGCAACAGTGTACTCATGCAAGCGCACATTGAGCCCCAGTACAGTCACTTAGTAAATCAGAGCAGTCAGTTCTGGGACGCCTCAGGCATTAAAGTCGATGTAGGTATTTTCTCTGGTGCGCAAATTGAAGCCGGTTCGCTCGAAACCCTATTAGCGGGCGGCATTAATGTTGCAACTAAAGAAACAACTCAAGAGAGTAACCGCCTCAGCGAAGGCGCAGTGATTAAACTGCAGCATAAAGCCGAGCGTGAATGGCAAGAATGGGCTCCGGCGCAATAGCCTCCCATGCAATAAATAATCGCGCTATTGATGTAAGCTGAAACGCTAAAGTATTTAAACGCGACATTAACATCAGGCGCATTTGGTCAGTTCCAATGCGCCTGATTTTTATCATATAACGCTGCTTATCCATAGAACCAATAACAGACAGCAATAGCCGCACTGATCCCTGCAAAATCCGCCGTTAGACCACAGGCGAGCGCATGGCGCCCATGACGAATACCCACTGAACCAAAGTAAACCGCCAGCACATAGAAAGTCGTTTCAGTGCTGCCTTGGAAAATCGCCGCCAATCGACCAGCAAAGGAGTCCACTCCGTGGTGTGCCATGGTTTCGAGCATCATCGCCCGCGCGCCCGAACCACTAAAGGGTTTCATCAACGCTGTAGGCATAGCATCGACGAAGCGAGTATCAAACCCGAAAAGACTCACGCAACTCGCAATCAGTTGCAGCAGGTAATCCAACGCGCCCGATGCCCTAAGTAAACCAATCGCCAGCAGCATGGCTAGAAGATA
The DNA here is from genome assembly GCF_001308045.1 of Shewanella sp. Sh95. Classification (NCBI taxonomy): domain Bacteria; kingdom Pseudomonadati; phylum Pseudomonadota; class Gammaproteobacteria; order Alteromonadales; family Shewanellaceae; genus Shewanella; species Shewanella sp. Sh95. The sequence goes on along the minus strand of NZ_LGYY01000235.1, from coordinate 106,676 downwards.
CGGGATTAGTTGGATCGATTGGTTAAACCCCGCTTTGGCACCTTCGATAAACTCATCATAAATAGCTACTTTTCGCACGCCCGCCACCAGCACAAAACTGAAGACTAACAGTAGCAATACCCCGTTGCCCAAGGCGGTCGACACTGTGCCAATCGCGTCTGCCGTTAAGGTCATCAAATAAAAACCACTGGCGACTAATGCCGACAGCAGCACAGCGCCATATCCGAGTACCACGGCATTGAGTAGTGAAAGGCGCTGCACAAAGGCGACAATCAGAAGCCCTGCTAATGTCGAGGCAGAGGTTGCGATGAGTATCGGTAAAAAAATGTCTGCCGGTGCCGCCGCTCCCTGCTGAGCACGGTATAAAAACACCGTGACAGGCACTAAGGTCACCGAGGAGGTATTGAGCACTAAAAATAGAATTTGTGCGTTAGTGGCAACGGTTTTGACCGGATTAAGACTCTGCAAATCCTGCATTGCCTTTAAACCTAATGGAGTAGCGGCATTATCCAATCCAAAAATGTTGGCCGTTAAGTTCATCGTCATACTGCCAAATGCGGGGTGTCCGTTAGGCACTTCGGGCATTAAGCGGCGCAGCAGCGGCTCAAATACAAAGGCAATCGCCCCAACAACGCCGGCTTTTTCACCAATTCGCATTAATCCCATCCACAGGGACAACACACCCACTAAGCCTAAGGCGATTTCAGCGGCGAGTTTAGCGCTGGCAAACAAGGCCTCAACCGCGTTGGAAAGCACATCGATATGCCCATTAAAAAGCTGCACAGCCATCGCCAACAGCGATGTGAGGAAAAACACTAACCACACCCGATTTAGCACTCTGCCCCTTCCTTATTGTTATTCAAACTGTTTATTCGTGTCGTTTTGTTTATTTAACGCAAATCTGAACCAACGATAGTAGAGGGATAAAATCCCAGCCCCACTAAGGGATTATGATATACTTGCCGCAGTTGATACACAGCCAAATTCCGTTATGGTTCAATTAAATCAAAATTTTATCAGTACAATTGCCCAAGAATTGCCCGCCCATCTGTCAATGGATGACTTTATTGCGGCCTGTTCAAGACCACTTCGTCGCTCAATTCGCGTCAACACCTTAAAGATCAGCAGCGAAGATTTTAAGCGTTTGATGCAGCCCAAAGGATGGACCTTTGAGCCCATCCCCTGGTGTAAGGATGGTTTTTGGATAAGCTACTATGAAGAAGAGCAGCTCGGCAATGCCCTAGAGCATATTCAGGGCTTATTCTATATCCAAGAAGCCAGCTCCATGCTGCCGCCAATCGCACTATTTACCCCCAATGCAGATTGGCAATGTGTGTTGGACTTAGCAGCTGCACCTGGCTCTAAAACCACGCAAATGGCCGCCTTGATGAATAATCAAGGCTTATTGGTTGCCAATGAATATTCTGCAAGTCGCGTCAAAGTACTCCATGCTAATGTGCTGCGCATGGGCGCGAGTCACTGCGCCCTAACCCACTTCGATGGCCGAGTATTTGGTGAGTATCTGTATGAAAGTTTTGATGCGGTATTAATTGATGCGCCTTGTGGCGGTGAAGGCACGGTCCGTAAAGATGCGGACGCGTTAAAATCTTGGTCGCTCGATGAGGTTCTTGCAATTAGCGAAACCCAAAAAGCCTTAATCGAATCCGCATTTTTGGCCTTAAAACCGGGTGGCAGTTTGGTTTATTCAACCTGCACCCTTAATCGGCACGAAAACCAAGGTGTATGTGAATATTTGCAGCAAACCTATGGCAATGCAGTGCAATTTGAGTCCTTAAGCCAATTATTTGATGGTGCTGACAAAGCCACTACGCCAGAAGGCTTTTTGCACGTTTGGCCACAGATTTACGACAGCGAAGGCTTTTTTGTCGCGAAGTTGACTAAAACCCGTTCGGTACCACGCCTACAGCCTGAGCCGAAATTGCAAAAGAATTTCCCCTTTACGGAGGCGAGTGCCAAACAAGCCAAAGCCATTCAAGCCTATTTTACCGATGATCTGGGTATCGAACTGCCCGATGATCTCATTATGGTGCGCGACGATGAGTTTTGGCTATTTCCCCATGAATTTAAAGACTTTATTGGTAAAATGCGCTTTCAGCGGATTGGGGTTAAGCTTGCCGATCACAGTAAACATGGCTTTAAAGTGCGCCATGAGGCGATTATTGCTCTAGCGGGTAAAGCGCTTAAAGCGGGGGCAAAAAACGGCGCTAAAGTCGTAGAAGTGAGCGATGAGCAGGCAAAAGAGTATTTGATGGGACGAGATATTCCCCTCGATACGGCCAGCAAAGCTCAGGGCGAAGTGATTGTCTGTTATGGCGGCGCGCCTTTAGGCATGGCGAAACATTTAGGTAATAAATTAAAAAACAACCTGCCCAGAGACTTAGTGAAAGATAAAGTATTATTGCTACCACCGCAGGCATAATGGTTATAAATAGGTGATTTTTTAGCGAGAAATAACCTAAAAAACGGGGCAGAGAAAGTGTTACTCATACTAAACTCAACTACACTGAGTCTATTGTAAAGTGCTCTGTATGGCACTTTCGTTTGTAGCGCACGGCTCTTCAACGAGCCATTCCCCTAGGCCCAAACAGCTAGAATCGTTTTGGGCCTTTTTTTATGGGCTTGCGTTTTAACGAATATGAGCAAAATTGTGCTCACAAGAGAGGGGCAAACCTAAATCAACGCCCAATCAAGCGCGCCGCATCCTTAAACAAGTTAAAGAAGTTCTCACTGGTATACTGCGCAAGATCTTCGTAACGCTCTCCGCGCAGCTCTGCCACAAACTCGGCCACATCACGCACATAGGCGGGTTGATTTTCCTGTCCACGGTGTGGAATAGGCGCAAGATAAGGCGAATCGGTTTCCACCAATAAACGCTCTTTCGGCACTTTGCGGATCACGGTTCTTAACTCACCGGCATTTTTAAAGGTCACAATGCCTGAAACGGAAATATAAAAACCTAAGTCAATCGCCGCCTTGGCCATTTCCCAGTTTTCCGTAAAGCAATGTAACACGCCACCGACTTTATCAGCCTGCCCCGCTTTTAGCATGTTGATGGTGTCTTCACGGGCATCACGGGTATGCACAATCAGCGGCTTATCAACTTCAACCGCCAAGGCAATTTGTTGCTCAAAACATTGCTGTTGCAGGGCTTTAGTTTCATCGGCATAAAAATAATCTAACCCAGTTTCACCAATGGCCACCACTTTGGGGTCCATTGCAAAACGGCGAATTTGCTCCACATCGAGGCCGTCTTTCACATCCAGCGGATGCACGCCCGAAGATAAAAACACCTGCTCGAAACCCGCAACCTTGTCGCGCATCGACTCAAATCCCTGCTGGCGCACATTGACACAGAGCATATAGTCGACACCGCGCGCCTTAGCGTTGGCGAGGATGAGTTCTAAGGTGGGTTGATCGGGAGCCGCTTTCAGGCGATCGAGATGGCAATGTGAATCGATAAGCACAGCAATGTCCAAGCAGATAAACAAAAAGGAGCACAAGGATACTCAGCGATGGGATCGAGGTCAAATTTCGCTAAGGCTTCACTCAGCACTTAATACTCAGTGTCGACCCTAGCTGACCACTCTATGCATTACATCGTGCAGGTTAAGTCACCAGAGGCGAGTTCACGGGATAACAATTTTTCAATATGGTGTTTATGGCTGTCGGGCTCTGAGACTATCTTGATACCAATCCCAGCAGGACGTCCACCCGATGCTCCCAAAGGATTGATCCACACAACGACGCCACGAAATTCGTTTGAGGTGGTCGCGCCGGGTAAACGATAGGCGATGGTTAAGGTCTCACCGAGGTAATGGGTTTCCCCGGTGGCGACAAACAGCCCTGCCGGTTTGATAAACGGCATATAGGCGCGGTAAAGCTGATGTAAGGTATCAAAATTGACGACAAGATCGACCATGGCATGTTACTTATTTGTTATTTCTTTATATTCTAAGACATAACTTTGACACAAGCCTAAATAATTGACACTCGGCATTGCACTTAAGCTATGACACATTCCCATGATTTTCGCCGCCAAGTTCCCTATTTGCGCTTGCACAAACGCATCTTGGTCGCCGTACTTCAATAAAACTTGTCTCAGGAGTAAGTATAAAACCTTAAGAGCATCAATGATTTGTTGTTCACTTATCGTTAACAAACTAGCACACAGATGGCCCGACGACAAACTTTGCGCCCAATCTTTGCGAAACCTTAACAAGGCTTGATAACGACTGGGTTGCGTACCGTCAGATTGCAAACTTTCGGCCAACTTTAATGGGCCACCGACCACACTCAAGCACCAAGTCACATCCTCTTGGATCTGGCATTGCTGAATTAACCAGTTTTTGATCAACATTTTAGACGGCGTCACAAAGGGAAGCCGCTGACAACGACTACTGATCGTGGCCATTAAACGTGCGGGTGTGTCGGAATGTAATAGTAGTAAGGTGTCTTTACCCGGCTCTTCGAGCGTCTTGAGTAGCGCATTGGCAGAGGCTGAGTTTAAACGCTCGCTATGGTGGATAATGGCTACACGGCGGCCACTTTGCTGGGCAGTCGCACTTAAGCGGCTACAAAGCTCACGAATTTGATCGACTTTGATTTGATGGCCATCGGCCTCGATTTGATAAAAATCAGGATGATTACCCGCATCAAATAACTGGCAGGACTTACAAAAACCGCACCCGCCCGCGGGAGTGGGTTGTGAACACATGGCGGCGCGCGCCATAAACACACTCAAAAGTTCACCGCCATAGGCAGAATCGATACCCACGAGTTGCGCGTGAGGGACTTTTTGAGTTTGCAACTGGGTTAAAAACGCCTGCCTTGGCGCATCGAGCCAAGGCAGGGTTAATACATCAAAACCGCTTTGCACTACCATGCCATCGCCTGTAACACGGCCAGAATATCTTTATGCACTTCGGCCATGGTTTGGCTGGCGTCGATAACGACAATCCGCTCATCTTCGCTGGCAAGCTTGAGGTAAGTTGCGCGCGCCCGTTCAAAAAAGTCGATGGCTTGCTGCTCAATTCTATCAAGTTCGCCCCGCTTTGCTGCACGTTGCAGCCCAAGCTTAGGGTCAAGATCAAGATAGAGGGTTAAATCGGGTTTAAACCCTTTGAGCGTTGCGTTACTTACGGCTTCGACTAAAGGCATTAAGCCACGTCCGCCGCCTTGGTACGCTAAAGATGACAGATTGTGCCGATCCCCTAACACCCATTTGCCTTCAGCCAGCGCGGGTTTGATCACATTGGCGACGAGCTGGGCTCTGGCGGCATAAATCAATAAACATTCAGACTCATCACATAAAGGATCGTTTGGGTCGGCAATTTTCACTAAATCACGAATGCGCTCGGCCAGCGGCGTGCCGCCTGGCTCGCGGGTGCAAACAGGCGCGAGCCCGGTGTGCTTTTCAATAAAATCGCGAATAAGGGCAATCGCACTCGATTTACCGGCGCCTTCCAGTCCTTCAACAACGATGAATTTGGCGGATGCTTGGGTCATTTTTTCTTTCTCTGATAAATATCGACGGCGCGGTTATGTTCTTCCAAAGTGGTCGAGAATACATGGGTACCATCGTTACGCGACACAAAATACAAATAACTGACCTTGGCTGGTTTCGACACTGCCTGTAATGAGGCCTTGCTCGGTGCCGCAATCGGTGTTGGCGGTAAGCCGAAAATCCGATAGGTATTAAACGGTGTCTCTTCGACTAAATCTTTACGGGTGATATTGCCTTTAAATCTGTCTCCCATGCCATAAATCACCGTGGGGTCGGTTTGCAGCTTCATGCCTAGATTCAGTCGATTAATAAAGACGCCGGCGATTTGATCACGCTCAAAGGCTTGACCAGTTTCTTTTTCGACAATCGATGCCAAGATCAGCATTTGGTAAGGTGATTTAAGCGGTAAATCGGGCACACGCTCTGCCCACGCTTTGGCGAGTTCTTGCTCCATCATTTTGTAACTTTGAATCAGCAGTACCTTGGCATCACTGTCAGCAGTGTAATGGTAAGTATCGGGGAAGAATTTACCTTCGGGCAGCGCCGAATCGTCGCCCTGCTCCATCAATACCGCACTAAAGACTTCAGGAGACAACTGTAAGTGCGGCGCACTCGCGAGTTGTTGCTCCCACTCGGCAATGGTTTTGCCTTCGACTAAGGTCAGGCTGAAGGTTTTCACCTTACCATTCACTAAATCATTGAGTAAGTCGGCAATCGACTGCGAAGGAGACATCTCGTAAAGACCGGTACGGATCTTCGCCAGTTCTGGGCGCAATCTCAGTAACCATTTGAGTTTCCACTTGTCTTGGATAACACCATCGGTTTCTAACTGTTGGGCCAACTGGTGCACGCTGGTGCCACGGGCAATGGTTAATTCTTTGGCTTCGGTTAGGACTAAGGGGGTTTGGCTGTAATCAATAATCGTTCGATAGCCCCAATAACCAACCAAACAAGCTAAAGTCAGCAAGGTCAACAACGTAGAACTTGCGATCAGAATGATTTTTTTCATAGTGAGAGTGAAAGTGTTTGTCTAAGATCTGCTGTCAAAGGAGAAGGAGTAAAAGTGTGCGAGTCAATCGCCAGCACATCCACTACGCCTAAGACGCTGTTAGTGATAAATGCCGAGTCAAACTCCACTAAACGCTCGGCGCCAAACGGCAAACAATTGATATTCATCTGCTGTGCAAGTAAGGCTAACATAACTTGCTCGCGCATCACACCCGCGACGCCGCAGCGTTCCAACGACGGGGTAATCACTTGATTGCCTTTGACAAAAAAGATATTCGCCATCGAAGACTCTATCACCTGCCCAGTGCAATCCAGCACCAACCAATCATCAAAACCTTGGGCTAAGGGCTGGGATTTGATCAACACTTGCTCGAGGCGATTAAGGTGCTTTATGCCCGCCAATAAGGGTTGATGACCTAATTGGACCGCTGACGTCGCAAGGCGAATGCCCTGTTGCTGCCACAAGGCATATTGGGCAGGAATAGGATGAACTGAGACGACTTCAGTGACTTGAACCAGCTCTGGCGGCGCATAGCCACGGCCACCCACGCCCCGTGTGAGCATCAATTTAATACAGTGCTGTGGGTATTGCTTGGCGAGAGTATCGAGTTGTTGGCTTAGGGCTTGACTCATTTGCCAGTCAAACCCTAGCCGCGCAGCGCCTGCCGTAAGACGGGCTTGGTGCTGCTCAAAAAACAAAATGCCATGCGCATCGGTTCGCATCGTGGCAAATAGGCCATCACCATAGGCAAGCCCTCTGTCCATGGGAGCAATGCTTGCCTGTGATACCCCATTAACCCAAATCAAGGGTATTAGTCCTGACTGATACGGCTGGCGACCGCATCTTGCTGATCTTTATATTTCGCGTTTTTACGCTTGTTGTAAGGACGCGCCACTGGGCCACTTAAACGTTCAAAGTTTAACGCACCAATAGTCATCCGTGGACGCAGCGCCAAAGGCAACTTACCACTGTTATAAAACTCAAGCACGATTTTACCCTGCCAACCCGGATCAATTCGGTGTGCAGTGACGTGCACCATCAGGCCTAAACGCGCCAGTGAAGAGCGGCCATCGAGCCAACCGACGATATCGGCTGGCAGCGTCACGCTTTCATAGGTCACGGCGAGCGCCAATTCACCGGGATGGAGGAAGAAGGCTTCGCCGTCAGGGATTTCGATGATTTCGCTCATCACCCGATCAAGCGCCGCCTGCACTTCCGTACTCGGACCACTCAGGTCGATAAAAGGCGCGGTATGATCTTTAAAGACCCGAAATTGCCCCCCTAATCGCACATCGACACTCACACCAGAAATCGCATCGTTGCTTGGGCGAGGTTCAATCACAATCGTGCCGTTATCAAGGGCCTGTTCAATTTCGATATCGGTTAAGCGCATCTTGCCTTTTACTCCCTGAGTTTTAGTCGTTATTTTGCCAGTAGATGTTGAATACGAGTCTTCAAAATATCGGTCGCGATACGGTTTTTACCACCACGAGGCACGATAATATCAGCGTATTGTTTTGAAGGTTCAATAAATTGCAGGAACATAGGACGCACTGTCTTCTTGTACTGTGAAATCACCGATTCCATTGTACGGCCACGCTCGGCCACGTCGCGGGTTAAGCGGCGCAGGAAGCAAATGTCCAGCGGCGTATCCATAAACACGCTCGCATCCATCAATTCACGCAATTTAGGGTCTGTTAACAGCAGGATGCCTTCTAAAATGATCACTTTTTTCGGCGTCATTTTTACGGTTTCGGCCATACGCGTATGTTCGGTATAACTATAGCAAGGAATATCAACAGCTTCGCCAGACTTTAGCAACTGCAAGTGCGTGCATAGCAGCTGATGGTCTAACGCTTTGGGATGGTCGTAGTTTGTTAACACACGCTCATCCATGGATAAATGACTCTGATCGCGGTAGTACGCGTCTTCGTTAATTACCCCAATCTGATCTGTGCCTAAATCGCGGCGAAGTTCGTCAAAAATCGTCTTGGCAATTAAACTCTTGCCCGATGCTGACGCGCCAGCAATTGCAATAATGACACACTGCTGAGAATTCATACCCTTAAACCTTACTCGTCATCTGATACGCTAATAGAAACTGTTTTTTGGCTCTGTTTGAGAGCCAATTCGGCGCCCACTTTACGGGCAATTTCCCGATAAAGTGCTGCCACTTCACTGTCAGGTTCGGCTACAACCGTCGGCGCCCCCACATCCATGGCTTCACGGATATTGATGTGCAGCGGTAAGGCGCCTAACAGTGGAACTTGATAACGCTCGGCCATTTTACTGCCACCGTGCGTACCAAATGGGTGTTCTTTATGACCACACTCGGGGCATAAATGGAAACTCATATTCTCAACAATCCCGAGGACGGGAATATTCACTTTCTGGAACATGGTGATGCCTTTCTTGGCATCGGCCAGTGCGATGTCCTGCGGGGTAGTCACGATCACAGCGCCACTGACAGGCACTTTTTGCGACAGGGTCAATTGAATATCACCCGTGCCCGGTGGCATATCGACGACTAAATAGTCTAGCTCTGGCCACTGGGTTTCATTGAGCAGCTGCGCAAGCGCGCCCGCCGCCATAGGGCCACGCCATACTGCGGCTTCATCACCACTTAACATAAACCCAATCGATTGGGCGGCAATGCCATGGGCACTGGCGGCGCTCATGTGTTTACCATCGAGGGAAACGGGCCTGAAGTTGGGGATCCCAAGCATTAATGGGACGGAAGGACCATAAATATCGGCATCTAAAATACCAACCTGTGCGCCCTCAGCGGCCAGTGCTAAAGCAAGGTTGACCGCCGTGGTTGATTTACCCACACCGCCTTTGCCGGACGCGACAGCAATCACTTGCTTCACATTGGCAATCGGTGCGATAGAAGCAATCGCAGAATACACCTTAGGTTGAAAATCGATTTCACACTCAACCTCATCAATGGCATCCAGCACAGCGAGCTTGTTGGTGAGCGCCATCACGGTATCGCGGTATTGAGTCATACAAGGGTATGGGTAGACTAAGCCAAGCTGCAAACGCTTACCTTCAATCGCCAATTTATTCACGCATCCTGCGCTCACTAAACCCTTCGCTAAATACGGGTCGATATATGCATCGAGAATGGCCAGAACTGGCCCGAGAAGATCGTCACTTAAACGATAATCAGTTTGAGTTGAAGACAAAAGAATTACCCCCACCAATAAATTTGCCCAAGTGTACCAGATAATGACAAAAACATTAGCGCAGATTTAACCCAATCGACTCAGGTTTTGATGAAAATCATCCTGTAATCGGTTAGTATCTCTACCATTATTTTTGGCCCACCACGATATTTGAGACAAGATGGCAACTTCACAACGTAAAATTCTCGTGACCAGCGCACTTCCCTACGCGAACGGACCGATTCATTTAGGTCACATGCTGGAATACATCCAGACGGATATCTGGTCGCGTTATCAAAAACTTCGTGGACATGAGTGCCACTATATTTGTGCCGATGATGCCCACGGCACACCGATTATGCTCAAGGCGCAGCAATTAGGTATGGCGCCTGAAGAAATGATTGCTCAAGTCAACAAAGAGCATCAGCAGGATTTCGCCGATTTTAATATCGCCTTCGATAATTATCACAGCACCCACAGTGACGAAAACCGCGTGCTGGCGAGCGATATTTACTTAAAACTGCGCGCTAATGGCTATATCAAAAGCAAGAGCATTTCTCAGCTATTTGACCCTGAGAAGTCGATGTTCCTGCCAGACCGCTTCGTCAAAGGCACCTGCCCTAAGTGTAAATCGCCCGATCAATACGGCGACAACTGTGATGCCTGCGGCGCAACTTACAGCCCAACTGAGCTTATCAATCCAAAATCAGCGGTATCGGGTGCCACGCCAGTGATGAAAGACACTGAGCACTTCTTCTTCGACTTACCCGCCTTCGAAGACATGCTCAAAGAGTGGACTCGCTCCGGCGCACTGCAAACCGAAATGGCCAATAAACTCGACGAATGGTTCGAACAAGGCCTGCAACAGTGGGATATCACCCGTGATGCACCTTACTTTGGTTTTGAGATCCCAGATGCACCGGGCAAATACTTCTACGTTTGGTTAGATGCGCCTATCGGCTACATGGGCTCATTCAAAAACCTGTGTGACAAACGCCCAGAGCTAAGCTTTGACGAATTTTGGGCGAAGGATTCTAAAGCAGAGGTTTACCATTTTATCGGTAAAGATATCGTTTATTTCCACAGTCTGTTCTGGCCTGCGATGCTCCATGGATCAGGCTATCGCCAGCCAAACAGCGTCTATGCCCACGGTTATGTAACGGTGAACGGCGCTAAGATGTCTAAATCTAAAGGCACCTTTATTAAAGCCCGCACCTATTTAGATCACTTAGATCCTGAATATTTACGCTACTACTACGCGGCCAAACTCAGTAGCCGTATCGACGATTTAGATTTAAATCTGGAAGATTTCGCCCAGCGCGTAAATTCAGATCTAGTCGGTAAGCTAGTGAACTTAGCCTCTCGCACCGCAGGTTTTATCACTAAGCGATTCGATGGCAAGCTCGCAAAAATTGCGGATACCACGCTAACTGAGGCGTTTTTAGCCAAACAAGAACAAATCGCTGAGTTTTATGAGACCCGTGAATACGGTAAAGCGATGCGTGAAATCATGGCACTCGCGGACATCGCCAACGGTTTTGTCGCCGATGCAGCGCCTTGGCAGCTAGTGAAGCAAGATGATCAACAGGAAGCCGCGCACCAAGTGTGTTCAAACGCGCTGAACCTGTTCCGCATTTTGGTGACGTACTTAAAACCTGTGTTACCACGCTTAGCGCAAGACGTTGAAGCCTTCTTCCAACAAACCTTAACGTGGGATGGCTTAGGCCAAGATATGGCGGGCCATGAAATTGCGCCATTTAAAGCCATGATGCAACGTGTTGAGTTAGACAAAGTTGAAGCTATGGTGGCCGACTCTAAGGAAAACTTGCAAGCCACGAGCGAGCCAGAAGCACCAAAAGGGCCATTAGCAACCGATCCCATTAGCGATACCATCAACTATGACGATTTCGCTAAAATCGATCTGCGTATTGCGCGTATCGTTAAAGCCGAGCATGTAGCCGAAGCCGACAAACTGTTAAAACTGCAACTTGATATCGGCGGCGAAACCCGTCAGGTATTTGCAGGCATTAAATCAGCCTATTCGCCTGAGGATCTCGAAGGCAAGCTGACTGTGATGGTTGCCAACCTTGCACCACGTAAGATGCGTTTTGGCATGTCAGAAGGCATGGTCTTGGCAGCAGGCCCTGGTGGCAGCGATTTGTGGATTTTAGAACCCCATGAAGGTGCACAGCCTGGTATGCGGGTGAAGTAATCGACACTACGCACCCGTCAAGTTACAGGTAAGTAGACATAAGGCCGCATTTAATGCGGCCTTATTTATTAAACACACATTCCTTTACGCTTTATCAGGGAACGTAAGTTGATGTGGCCTCGACAAGTGACTGACAGTGCGACACTATCGCGGCTATGGCTAAGCCGCACTGATTCAGCGACAACGCACTATGGAATTTTCGAGGAGAAGTTATGGGCAATATCATTGAGCAGCTGTTGTTTTCTGCTTCAATAACCGGTCCCATCTGTTTAATGTTAGCCTTAGGCGTGATGCTTAAACGCACCCAAGTCATTGATGAACACTTTATTGATGTCGCTTCTAAACTGGTTTTTAATGTCACCCTGCCGGCGCTGTTGTTTCTCAGCATCATCAGCTCGCATCACGATCTTGCCGCCAGTGCGCCATTAATCGGTTATGGCTTACTCGCCAACTTACTGTTTTTTATCCTCTCAACCTACACGACAAAACGATTTTTCCCCGAGCCGAAGGATCAAGGCGTCATCATTCAAGGGGGATTTAGGGCCAATACCGCCATTATCGGCTTAGCCTATGTCTCTAATGCCTATGGCGAATCAGGCGTTGCTTTAGCGGCCGTTTATGTGGCGTCCATGACGCTGCTCTACAATATTCAAGCCGTGATTTGCTTGAGTCCTAAGGGTGAGGAATCAAGCCGCCGCGCTTTTGCGGTGATCATTAAAACCATCACCAAAAATCCGCTGATCATTGCCATTATACTCGGCATGTTGTTTTATCTGCTGGCGATCCCCTTACCGAAAATGGTCCTCGATGCTGGGCAATACTTTGCCAATATGACACTCCCATTAGCACTGCTGTGTACAGGCGGTTCATTGGATATTGGCTCGCTCAGACATGAAAAGTATGCCACTTGGTTCTCAACCGCCTTAAAACTTATCTTTGCGCCACTGTTCATCACCCTAGGCGCCTTGATACTTGGCTATCGCGAAGTTGAACTTGCCTTAGTGTTTTTGATGAGCGCCGCGCCCACGGCAGCCGCAAGTTATGTGATGGCGCGGGCCATGGGAGGAAATGCCACGCTTGCGGCCAATATTATCGCCTTAACCACCGTTTGCTCGCTGCTCACCTGCACCTTAGGCATTTTTATCCTGTCGACCCTAGGGCTTATTTAAACTTAGGACTGATTTGAACTTAAGGTTGATTTACATAAGACAAAGGCGAGCATGGCTCGCCTTTCATTTACAAGATGTCGATAAAGCAAGATTGTTAAACAGGGTTAGCGATATCTACAAAATGGTGTACCAAATTAAATTCGCGAGCGAGATGACGCCCCAGCGCCTCAATGCCAAAACGCTCGGTCGCATGGTGACCCGCCGCATAATAGTGAATTCCCTGCTCCACTGCGCTATGGAAAGTACGCTCTGACACTTCGCCACTGATAAACGCATCCACACCAAGACTCGCGGCAACATCGATATAATCCTGCGCACCGCCCGTACACCAAGCTAAATATTGGATTTCATCCGAACTCTCGCCAATATGCAGCGGCGCTCTGCCAAGTACTTCGTCTAAGGTCGCGGCAAATTCACTGGCACTGACGGGCAAATCGAGCTTTCCACGCCACACTAATCCCTGTGCCACATCTTCTACTGCTTCAGCATCGATGATCCCCAGTTTGCGGCCTAAGACCGCATTATTACCTAACATTGGATGGGCATCTAAGGGCAAGTGATAACCAAACAGATTGATATCGTGGGCGAGTAAGGCTTTGATTCGGCGCTGCTTCATGCCTGTGATCACCTCAGGCTCACTCTTCCAGAAAAAACCATGGTGAACCAAAATCGCATCGGCTTTGAGGCGAATCGCTTCATCGATTAACGCTTGGCAAGCAGTCACACCTGTCACTATGGTGCGGATATCTGCTTTACCTTCAACCTGCAAACCATTGGGGGCGTAATCTTTAAAGGCCGATATCCGCAAAAAATCGGCTAAATATTGGGTTAGTTCTGTCCTTGTCATTCCATCACCGTTTAACGTTCTTTATTAATTTTTGGCTGTTAGGCTTAATTTCCTAGCGTTAGTTGCATGGCTTAGTTACATGGCTAAATCAACGCGAACCCCACCTTGCAGGTACACCACACGTACCCTATCTCCTGCATTGAACACCATGCCAGGATCATAATCTTGCATCACCATGACTTGCGTGCCGTCTTCCTGAGTGATCATCAGCTCCACGAGCTTGAGCGATTGCACCGTTGTGCCACTACCATAACGATTGCCAACCCCAGCACCAATTAAGGCGCCTAATATTGTCGCAATATCTTGGCCAGAGCCACCACCAAATTGATGGCCGATAACACCACCCGCTAATGCGCCACCGAAAGTTTTCCAACCTTGGTTTCGGTCTTCAATTAATTGGGTTTCGGTGATATTGCGTACTGAGTTGATATCGCCATAGAGGACTTTTTCGACCGGCACCGCCTGATTACGATCGTAACCTGCTTGCACCGGAGAAATAACTAAAGCACAAATAAACATAAAGCTCGCTAGTGTAGGTTTCCACATATCCGAATTTCCGCTAACTTAATATAAGGGTCTATTACTGAATCATACGCAATTGTGAACTCACTGTCTTTTCTGAATCACGAATTTGAAGCTTTTCCTTCACCCGAACTCGCCCTCACCGATCCAAACGGCTTATTGGCGATAGGTGGTGACCTACGCCCAGAGCGTTTGTTGACCGCCTATTATCACGGCATTTTCCCTTGGTTTAACGCCGAGGATCCTATTTTATGGTGGTCACCCGATCCCCGCGCCATTTTTATTCCAGGCCAAGTGAATATCAGCACCAGTTTACGTAAATATTTAAAAAAACAGCCTTGGCGCTATACCATCAATCATGCCTTTACCGATGTGATGGCAGGTTGTGCTCAACCTCGGCGTAAACAAGCTGGCACTTGGATAACCCATGAAATCCAAATGGCCTACCGTGAGCTACACCATAATGGCCATGCCCACTCAATCGAAGTTTGGCACGGTGAGCGATTAATCGGTGGGCTTTATGGTCTCGCCATTGGCCAAGTGTTTTGTGGTGAATCCATGTTCCACCGCGAAACCAATGCGTCAAAGGCGGCCATGGCGGTGTTGCAACAACATTTAATCGAAATGAATTTTAAACTTATTGATGCACAGGTAATGAATCCCCACCTTGAGAGCTTAGGGGCAAAACCCGTTAAACGTGCGAACTTTATACAACTATTAACCCAGTTTAGGGATAACACGGTCAATCCTGCAGCTTGGATACCAAGTGAGGTCACACTTGAACTCTAACGCGAGTAACACCCCAATCGCCATTGGGATCAGCCACATTTTCCCCTGCAGTTACCTCGATGGTCAGCAGGAGCAACTGTTAGTCATTCAGGAGGAAACCCTCGACCCAATACTATTTGAGCGGCTACTCGCCATAGGTTTTCGCCGCAGTGGCAGCGCCATTTATAAACCCCGTTGCCCCCGTTGCAGTGCCTGTCAGCCGATTCGGTTACCAATTAAAGAATTTACACCGTCTAAACGGCAAAAGCGCACCCTAGCCCAGAACCGTGATTTAACTTGGCGCATCACCTCAGAACATACCGAGGCTCAATATGCCCTGTATGAAAAATACATCCGTGAGCGCCACTTCGATGGCCCAATGTTTCCGCCAAGCAAAACCCAATATGAACAATTTTTATTCTGTCATTGGCTGCCCCCCACGTTTATTGAAGTCTATGATGGCAATAGACTTGTGGCTGTAGCAGTGACAGACACTCTGCCCAATAGTTTGTCAGCCATTTACAGCTATTTTGACCCCGATGAAGAACGCCGCTCCCTTGGCGTATTATTGATCTTACTCCAGTGCAGATTGGCTAAAATGCAGGGTAAAGATTTTCTTTATCTGGGATATCAAATTGATGCAAATCGGAAAATGTCCTACAAACGCTTATACCGCCCTTATCAGATTTTAACCCCCCAAGGCTGGGAGTATTCCCAAGTTTGCTAGGCACATCCCCTTTACAGCAAGGTGAATTTGCGGCATGATACGCCCGTTTTTTATATTCGAAGGCTAATGGGATAAATAATTAATGGCGAAAGAAGATAACATTGAAATGCAAGGCACTATCCTTGAAACCTTGCCAAACACAATGTTTCGCGTAGAGCTTGAAAATGGTCATGTGGTGATAGCCCACATTTCAGGCAAAATGCGCAAAAACTACATCCGGATCCTGACTGGTGACAAAGTAACAGTTCAGTTGACCCCTTATGATCTGACCAAAGGTCGTATTGTCTTCCGCGCACGCTAATATTCCCCTTTAGTTGAAAAACCCGGCGAGGCCGGGTTTTTTTGTTGGCGTAAGATTAGAAAAATGGCTGCAATTGCAGCCATTTTTATTGGGTTTTCGCGAGAGATTAAGCCTTAGTGGTACTTTTCTCGTGGCGTTCGGTGTGGATCACGATTTCACCGTCTTTGGCATCAACATGAGCAACACCACCATGTTCCAGTTCACCGAAGAGAATAGCATCCGCTAATGGACGTTTAATAAGCTCTGTCACCACGCGGGCCATTGGCCGTGCGCCCATGCTCTTATCATAGCCTTTCTCGGCGAGTAGGGTTCTGGCCTCATCACTGACTTCAAGTAACACATGTTTCGCATCAAGTTGTGCTTGTAATTCCACCAAGAATTTATCAACCACCTTGGCTATGATAGTCATATCTAAATGGTTGAACCAAATGATGGAATCTAAGCGGTTACGGAACTCTGGCGAGAATACTCGATTGATTTCCGATAAGGCATCTTGGGTATGATCCTGCTGAGTAAAGCCAATAGACTTACGGATCGTTTCCTGAACACCTGCGTTTGTCGTCATCACTAAGGTGACATGCCTAAAATCCGCCTTGCGACCGTTGTTATCGGTTAAGGTGCCATGATCCATCACCTGCAGTAACAGGTTGTAGACATCGGGGTGAGCCTTTTCGATTTCATCGAGCAACACCACGCAATGGGGATTTTTAATTACAGCATCAGTGAGTAAACCACCTTGGTCGTATCCTACGTATCCAGGAGGAGCACCAATCAAACGAGAAACCGTATGGCTTTCCATGTACTCAGACATATCAAAGCGCACCAGCTTCATTCCTAGGCAACTAGCTAACTGATTGGTTACTTCTGTCTTACCTACCCCAGTTGGGCCTGCAAACAAAAAGCTACCAACAGGTTTTTTATCTGTACCTAAACCACTGCGCGATAATCGAATCGCCGAGCTTAAGGATTCAATCGCCTTGTCTTGACCAAAGACCACCATCTTGAGATTGCGCTCAAGGTTACGCAGTAAATCTTTGTCGCTGGCGGAGACTGATTTTTCAGGGATCCGAGCAATCTTCGCTACTATGGTTTCAATCTCGGCCTGACCGATGGTTTTCTTACGTTTGCTCTGTGGCAGCATAGCCATGCGCGCACCCGCCTCATCGATCACATCGATGGCTTTATCGGGTAAATGCCGGTCATTAATGTGTTTTGCCGACAGCTCAGCCGCGCTATTAATCGCCGCTTGGGTATAACGCACTCCATGGTACTCTTCGTACTTAGCCTTAAGCCCCATGAGAATTTTTGTGGTTTCAGCTACTGAAGGCTCATTGATATCGACCTTCTGGAAACGACGCGCCAGTGCACGGTCCTTCTCAAAAATGCTTTGATATTCTTGGAAGGTGGTCGAGCCCATGCAACGCAAATTACCGCTCGATAATAATGGCTTAAGTAGGTTCGACGCATCCATCACCCCACCCGATGCGGCGCCCGCACCAATGATGGTGTGAATTTCATCGATAAATAAAATGGCGTGTTTATCGGCGCTGAGTTCCTTAAGCAGACTCTTGAAACGTTTTTCAAAATCGCCACGGTATTTAGTGCCAGCAAGCAAGGAGCCTAAGTCGAGGGAATAAACCGTCGCCTGTGACATCACCTCTGGCACTTGATTATTGACGATTCGATAGGCCAAGCCTTCGGCAATCGCAGTTTTACCCACGCCAGCCTCACCCACCAGTAGCGGATTATTTTTACGGCGACGACATAGGGTTTGAATTGCCCGTTCAATTTCTTGATCGCGGCCGATGAGTGGGTCGATAATCCCTTGCTTCGCAAGCTGGTTTAGATTGCTCGCAAACTGCGACAACATGCTACGCTCTTCACCCGCTTCGGTTTGATCTTCGATGCGTTCGTGATCTTGATGGGCGTCGCTGTCCTCATTTTTTGAAAAACCATGGGAAATATAGTTCACCACATCTAAACGACTGATGTCGCTGCGACGCAGCAAATACACAGCTTGGGATTCCTGCTCACTAAAAATCGCCACCAGCACATTGGCGCCAGTGACTTCATTGCGGCCCGAGGATTGCACATGGAAAACGGCGCGTTGCAGCACCCGCTGAAACCCAAGCGTTGGTTGGGTTTCTTTATCATCGTCCATATCCGCAATGATTGGGGTGGTTTGTTGGATAAAGCTTGCTACTTCATCTCTGAGTTTATCTAAATTCGCTCCACAGGCGATTAGCGCTTCTTGAGCCGCAGGGTTGTCTATCAGAGCCAATAACAGATGTTCAACTGTCATGTACTCGTGACGTGCCTCTCTGGCTTGCTGAAACGCCAGATTTAAGGTGACTTCCAGATCTTTGTTCAGCATAAGCACCCCCAAAATTAACAACTGACAACAGAGTAAGCGCTGTTAAGCCTTCTCTAACGAACACAGTAACGGATGTTGGTTTTGTCTTGCAAATTGATTTACTTGTATCACCTTAGTTTCTGCAATGCCGTAGGGGAAAATCCCGCAGATACCCTTTCCCTGGTGATGAATAGTCAACATGATATCTGTGGCTTCCTGCTCATTCTTGCGAAAGAAGATTTGCAGCACTTCGATCACAAAATCCATTGGAGTGTAATCGTCATTATTGAGGATCACCTTATACATCGAAGGTGGCATTAACTCAGATTCCACACGCTCTTCAACGTGTTCTATGTTTCCTGTCTTACCCATTTTTTAATACTAGCCTCTCGTGTTGGCCTCTTCCAATTGCTATCTTCAAATTAATTAGTTGTTACCTCTTTGTTAATTTTAGCTTGACTTCCGCTTTTACTCCTTACATTCTGTAGCTCAGACGGTGAAACAATCCCGTCTATACAGGTTTTACTATCTTACTGGTAAGTAGACAACAGAAGGAAGTGGAAGTATGGCAAGCGGAACTGTTAAATGGTTCAACAACGCCAAAGGATTCGGGTTTATTTGCCCTGATCAAGGTGGCGAGGACGTTTTTGCACACTATTCTACCATTGAAATGGAAGGCTATAGAACTCTAAAAGCAGGCCAACCAGTTCAATTCGAAGTAGAACAGGGTCCAAAAGGAATGCACGCTTCAGCCATTTCACCAACAAAATAACGTTTGGTGAGGCCAATGATCTAAAAGGCAGGGATTTATCCCTGCCTTTTTATTGGGCGATTGTTAGCATTCTCGAAGATTAAGTGTCATAAAAAAGGCCTGCAATGCAGGCCTTTTCAGTATGAATGCTAAGTTAACGATAAATCGTTAAGCAATTAATAGCTTGTTCAGTGTCTCACTTGGACGCATGGCTTTTTCAGCTTTTGCGGCGTCTAAACGATAGTAACCGCCTAAATCCACTGGTGCACCTTGCGCGTTGTTTAGCTCAGCAACAATCACTTGCTCATTTGCGCTTAAAGCGTGCGCTAATGGAATAAAATGAGCTTGTAACTGCTCGTCTTTGGTTTGAGCGGCTAACGCTTGTGCCCAGTACATCGCCAGATAGAAATGGCTACCACGGTTATCCAACTCACCAACGCGTCTTGATGGCGACTTGTTGCTATCTAAGAACTGACCGATGGCTTGATCTAAAGTATCCGCCAGTACTTGTGCCTTAGGATTACCCACAGTTTGGCTTAAGTGCTCTAAAGAAGCCGCTAAAGCCAGGAATTCACCCAGAGAGTCCCAACGTAAGTGACCTTCTTTTTCAACCTGTTGTACGTGTTTAGGCGCACTACCGCCCGCACCCGTTTCGAACAGGCCGCCACCATTCATTAATGGCACGATAGACAGCATCTTAGCACTTGTACCCAGTTCGAGAATTGGGAACAAGTCAGTCAGGTAGTCACGCAGTACGTTACCGGTAACAGAAATAGTATCTTTACCTTCTTTAATACGTACTAATGAGAAACGTGTTGCTTCTTCTGGTGACATGATGCTGATTTCTAAACCGTTAGTATCATGCTCAGGCAGATATTGCTTCACTTTAGCGATCAGCTGTGCATCGTGGGCACGATTCGCATCTAACCAGAATACTGCAGGAGTATTGCTTAAGCGTGCACGGCGTACGGCTAATTTCACCCAGTCGCGAATTGGCGCATCTTTAACTTGGCACATTCTCCAAATATCGCCCGCTTCAACGTTGTGGCTCATTAACACTTTGCCACTGGCATCGATCACGTTAACTACGCCATCCGCTGGGATTTCGAAGGTTTTATCGTGGCTACCGTATTCTTCGGCTTTTTGCGCCATCAGACCAACGTTTGGCACGCTACCCATAGTGCTTGGATCGAAGGCACCGTGTTCTTTACAGAAAGCGATAGTTTCTTGATACACACCCGCGTAGCAACGGTCTGGGATCAGCGCTTTAGTGTCGTGCAACTTGCCATCAGGGCCCCACATTTGGCCTGATGAACGAATAGCAGCAGGCATAGAAGCATCGATAATGATGTCGCTTGGTACGTGTAAGTTGGTGATACCTTTGTCAGAATCTACCATCGCCAGCGCTGGGCGCTCAGCATAAACGGCGGCGATATCCGCTTCAATCTGTGCGCGGACATCGGCAGGTAAGCCAGCGATTTTGGCGTATACATCGCCAAAGCCGTTGTTCACATCAACGCCTAACTCAGCAAATAATGACGCATGTTTATCAAACACAGGTTTGAAGAACACTTTTACTGCGTGACCAAACATAATGGGATCAGACACTTTCATCATGGTGGCTTTAAGGTGCAGTGATAACAACACGTTTTCAGCCTTGGCATTGGCGATTTCACGCTCAAAGAAGCTCACTAAGGCTTTTTTGCTCATCACTGACGCGTCGATGATCTCACCAGCTAGCAGTTTCAGGCCAGATTTCAATACCACTTCTTGACCGTCTTTTTGCGACAGTACGATGTTAACTGTGTCTGCGTTAGCCAGCGTCACTGACTGCTCGCTACCGTAGAAGTCACCTTCGCTCATGTGAGCAACATGTGATTGAGACTCTTTGGTCCACTTACCCATTGAGTGTGGGTTTTTCTTCGCGAAGTTTTTCACTGACAGCGGCGCGCGGCGATCAGAGTTACCTTCACGCAGCACTGGGTTTACCGCACTGCCTTTGATCTTGTCGTAACGCGCTTTAATTGACTTTTCTTCGTCAGTTTTTGGCTCGTCAGGATAGTTTGGAATGTCATAACCTTTCTGTTGCAGCTCTAAAATACAGGCTTTTAACTGTGGGATTGACGCACTGATATTAGGCAGCTTGATGATATTAGCTTCTGGTTTATTCGCTAAATCGCCAAGCTCAGCTAAGTGATCGCCAATCTTTTGGGCGTCAGTCAGTTTTTCTGGGAAGTTAGCAATCACACGGCCTGATAAAGAAATGTCACGGGTTTCAACCGCCACACCCGCCGCATTGGTAAAGGTCTTGATGATAGGTAACAGAGAAAGCGTTGCCAGTGCTGGCGCTTCATCGGTTTCGGTATAAATAATTGTTGGTGAGTTATCTTTCATGTTACATCCTACATTATTGTAAAATTTAGTATTTTTATAATAATTTTATATCATGACGAACAAACATTGGCACGAAGGAATTCTCTATCGAGGCAATCGTAAACGCCCCTATAAACCTATAAACCCGCTGCAACATCCTCTTTGCGTTCGCCAACGTGGGTAAATCGACTCATTAATACCTAACAAACATTTAGGCGTAGATCACATTTTCAGGCCGACATCATAGAGCATTCACAATAATATTCAAATTCCACTAACGGCGAATGCCAAGTACACTGTGTGCAGATAAATAACACGTCTTCTTTCTGACGTCTGCTAACGGATAGGTTCAATCGCATATCATCGGCGACAACGTATCTTAAGCGACTATTCGCCACGGTATGAACAACAATTAGTTACTGCATGAACAAAAATAACCCGCTAACTTCTCAGGCAACGCCTCGCACTCGCGGCCAGAACGCATCCACCACGCACCCGCAGCATAGGGCAGATAACCGCAGTAAAGGAAGTAAACCAAGCTCCTTCGCCAAATCTGCCAAAGCAAGTTTGCAGCGCGATACAGGGTCACAACAAAATAGTCCCAAAACACGGCTTCAAAAACACTCATCGGCCTCACGCGTCAAGCCTCAAACTGCGCCTATCATCGTCTTATTTAACAAGCCCTTCGATGTTCTGTGCCAATTTACCGATGAGCAAGGCCGTAAAACCTTAAAAGATTACATCCCTATTCCGGGCGTTTATGCTGCTGGGCGATTAGATCGCGACAGCGAGGGACTGTTGCTGTTAACCAATGACGGTCAACTCCAAGCCAAACTGACTGAGCCAAAAAAGAAAACCTTTAAAACCTATTGGGTACAAGTGGAAGGTGTGCCATCGGAAGCCGATTTAGCCAAACTGCGCCAAGGGGTTGAATTAAAAGATGGTATGACACTCCCTGCGAAGGTCAGCATCATGGCGACGCCGAATGTGTGGCCGCGTAATCCGCCGATCCGTGAGCGAAAAAACATCCCTACTACTTGGCTTGAAATTCAAATCCATGAAGGACGCAATCGCCAAGTTCGGCGGATGACGGCCCATATTGGTTTTCCGACCTTAAGACTTATTCGCTATAAAATAGGCCAATGGAGTCTAGATGATTTAGCGACAGGTGAGCATAAATGCATACTGGTGGCTCAAAAGACCGAATAGTCTTGCGCCAACAAGCAATCCAATATCCCTAATCTAGCCGCTCAAAGGTAATCACTGTGACAGTAAAAGCAAGATATAAACCCAATGTAACAGTTGCTTGTATTATCCATGCCCCGACCGAAGACAAGTATCTATTAGTGGAAGAGTGGATTGATGGTGAGCAGCGTTTTAATCAACCAGCAGGACATTTGGAAGCGAATGAAAGTCTTATCCAAGCCTGTGAGCGCGAAGTCTTTGAGGAAACAGGCCTTCAACTCAAGCCACAGGGATTGGTCGGGATTTATCAATTTAGCGCCAATCAGGACCTCGCATTTGTGCGTTTTACCTTTTTGGTGCAAGTCGATACGCTACTCACACCTAAGCCACAGGATGCGGATATTTATGCCGCCCATTGGTTGAGCTTTGAGCAGATCGCAGCTAAAGCTCATCAACTGCGCAGTCCATTAGTGCTCGATTGCCTCAACGATTACCGCAAACAGTTGCAACAAGGGCAAATTCATTCGCTCGAATTACTCAATAGTCAGCGTCTGTAGGGATGTCAAAGATAGCCCCAAGCAACAAGGCGTGATAGAATACGCCCCCGCGTAAATGCGCGATTCGATAAGGCATTTAACTGCGCTTTTGGGTTAAAAATTTGGGGTATTTTAGCATCATGCATCTTGTGCTTAATGATGTTGGGCTGATGTATCTCAGATGCTAAACGGATCACCAATAAGCCTGCCCTAACTACGCAGCTAATATAAACGCAGATTTAAAAGTGAGTCATGCACTAATGACAACGGTTCAAGCCACGACTCGCTAACACATATACTCAATGGTTTTAGGATCTATGACATCAATCGAACCCACTCATACAGGTAAAAAAGTCATTGTCGGCATGTCCGGCGGTGTTGATTCATCTGTTTCAGCCTATTTGCTTATGCAGCAAGGCTATCAGGTTGAAGGCCTTTTCATGAAGAACTGGGAAGAAGATGACAACGACGAGTATTGCGCGGCCGCTGAAGATTTAAAAGATGCTCAAGCCGTTTGCGACAAGCTTGGGATCAAACTGCACACGGTCAACTTTGCCGCCGAATATTGGGACAATGTGTTCGAGTACTTCCTCGCCGAATATAAGGCGGGTCGTACCCCTAACCCCGATATCATGTGCAACAAAGAAATCAAATTTAAAGCCTTTTTAGACTTTGCCGACGATATCCTCGATGCTGACTACATCGCCATGGGCCATTATGTGCGCCGCCGCGATAATGCCGATGGCACCACGCAAATGCTGCGCGGAGTTGATAACAACAAGGATCAGAGCTACTTCCTGTATACCTTAAGCCATGAACAAGTGGCGCGTAGCCTGTTTCCCGTTGGTGAACTCGAAAAGCACGAAGTGCGTGAAATCGCTAAAAAAATGGGCTTAATTACCCATGATAAGAAGGACAGTACCGGCATTTGCTTTATCGGTGAACGTAAATTCACTGAATTCTTAGGCAATTACTTACCGGCGCAACCTGGCAATATCGAAACCGCCGAAGGCGAAGTCATTGGTAAGCACCAAGGCTTGATGTACCACACCTTAGGCCAACGTAAGGGTCTGGGTATTGGCGGCATGAAAAACAGCAATGACGATCCTTGGTACGTGGTGGATAAAGATTTAAAACGTAATGTGTTAGTGGTTGGCCAAGGTGGGCATCACCCACGTTTGATGTCAAACGGCATGTTCGTCAATCAATTGCATTGGGTCGACCGCAAAGGTCCCGCCGAAGGCAGCCAGATTGTGGTGAAAACCCGTTACCGCCAGCAGGATATCCCCTGCACCCTCACCTATCTTGATGACAATACCCTCAAGGTGGTGTTTGACGAGCCTGTTGCCGCCGTGACGCCTGGCCAATCAGCGGTATTCTACGATGGCGAAGTGTGCCTAGGTGGCGGGATTATCGATCAACTGATCCGAGGATAAGCCGTGAACGAGCAGCTCCATAATCGCACGATGGCCTTTGCAGGAATACTGCAGGCCATTGCGCAAGTTCAGCATTTAGCCCGTCATGGTGAGAGTGACACTGATGAGCTGGCGACCAGTTTAAACACCATTTTAGTGACCAACCCTGAAAGCGTCGCCGATGTCTATCAAGACAAGGCCGCGCTGCACAAAGGTTATAAGTTGGTGTTAAACCAACTGGGCGACAGCAGTCAAAAAGATGTGGAAATCACCCGCTATCTGGTCGGTATTTTGGCGCTTGAACGTAAATTAACCCGTTCTAACAGCGGCTTAGCCATGCTTGCCGAACGTATTAATCAAGTGAATCGCCAGCTACATCATTTTGCGATCACCGACGAGCAAGTCATTGCCAATCTGGCCAGTATTTATAGCGACATTATCAGTAATCTTGGACCTAAGATTCAGATCTCAGGTAATCCGCTGTGCCTGCAACGTCCAATAGTACAACACAAAATTCGCGCCCTGCTGCTCGCAGCCATGCGCAGCGCAGTGTTATGGCGACAACTGGGCGGTAAACGTCGACACTTAGTCTTCGCCCGTAAAGCCATCATAGACACAGCCAAGAAAAGTCTTACCCTATAATAAAATAAGTTTTCATCAAGGAGCTTCACATGGATCTTTCCGCACTAACTGCTATCTCTCCGGTAGACGGCCGTTACGGTAGTAAAACAGCGTCATTGCGAGGGATTTTCAGCGAGTTCGGTCTTACTAAGTACCGTGTTCAAGTTGAAATCAACTGGTTAAAATTACTCGCCGATTGCCCAGAAATCACCGAAGTGCCGCCACTGAGCGAGTCTGCTATCGCGGTGTTAGATGCAATTAAAGACAATTTCAGCGAGCAAGATGCGCTACGCGTGAAAGCCATTGAAAGCACCACCAACCACGACGTAAAAGCGGTTGAATACTTCATCAAAGAAAAAATCGCAGACAACGCCGAACTCGCCGCTGTGGGTGAATTTGTTCACTTCGCCTGTACCTCTGAAGACATCAACAACCTAAGCCACGGCTTAATGTTGACCGAAGCCCGTGAGCAAGTGGTTCTGCCATACTGCAATGAACTGCTCAGCGCCATCAAAAAACTGGCCGTTGAATACCGCTCAGTGCCATTGATGTCACGCACCCACGGTCAACCCGCTTCGCCTTCAACTTTAGGTAAAGAAATGGCCAACGTTGCGGTACGTTTAGAGCGCCAAATCAAGCAAATCGCAGCTGTTGAAGTCATGGGTAAAATTAACGGCGCCGTAGGTAACTACAACGCTCACTTATCTGCTTACCCAGAAGTGAACTGGCATGCATTGTCAGAGCGTTTTGTTACCAGCTTAGGCCTGCACTGGAACGCTTACACCACACAAATCGAGCCACACGATTACATCGCCGAACTGTTTGATGCTATCGCGCGTTTCAACACTATCTTGATTGACTTCGACCGTGACGTTTGGGGTTACATTGCCCTTGGTCACTTCAAGCAACGTACCGTTGCGGGTGAAATTGGTTCATCAACCATGCCACACAAAGTCAACCCAATCGACTTTGAAAACTCTGAAGGTAACCTTGGAATTGCTAACGCACTGATGCAACATTTAGCGTCTAAGCTGCCAGTATCAAGATGGCAACGTGACCTGACCGACTCAACCGTACTGCGTAACTTGGGCGTGGGTATTGCCCACTCGCTGATCGCCTACCAAGCCACCTTAAAAGGCATCAGCAAGTTACAAGTGAACGAAGAGCATTTACGTGCCGAACTCGACCAAAACTGGGAAGTCCTAGCCGAGCCAGTACAAACCGTTATGCGTCGCTATGGTATTGAAAAGCCTTACGAGAAGTTAAAAGAACTGACTCGAGGCAAGCGTATCGATGCCCAGCAATTAGCAGCATTCATCGACGGTTTAGCCCTGCCTGAAGAAGTGAAAGCAGAGCTGAAGAAGATGACGCCAGCCAACTACATTGGCCGTGCAGAAGCATTCGTTGACGAACTTAACTAAAGTTCAGTTTACGGCTAACGCTTCGTTTAACGCTAAGCTGACATGCTTAGCTTATTATCTAGCCTAAATAAGGATTGAGGCGGTTACATTGTTAAGGATGTAGTCGCCTTTTTTGACACTATGTATAAACTCAATCTCGATATTGCTCAGTTCCTCAAGGATTACTGGCAACAAAAACCTGTGGTCATCAAAGGCGCTTTTCCTCACTTTGAAGATCCAATCAGTGCCGATGAGCTGGCCGGCCTAGCCTGCGAAGAAGAAATCACTTCGCGCATCGTCGTTACCCAAAAAGATAACTGGGAAGTGATCCAAGGCCCCTTTGAGGATTACGACAATTACGGTGAAACCCACTGGCAATTATTGGTGCAAGCGGTTAACCATTGGTATCCCGACTCACAACCCCTCGTTGAGGCCTTTCGTTTTCTCCCCGATTGGCGATTCGATGATTTGATGGTGTCATTTGCCACTCCAAGTGGCGGTGTCGGTCCCCATATCGACAACTACGATGTGTTTATTATTCAAGGCGAAGGTCAGCGCCGCTGGACCGTAGGTGACAACACCCCACAACAACGTCGTGGCGGTAATCCTAATTCACCTCTGGTTGAAGACTTTGACCCCATCATTGATATGGTGTTAGAGAAAGGCGATATGCTTTATATTCCGCCAGGATTCCCACACTGCGGTGAAACCTTAACCTTAGCCTTGAGCTATTCAATTGGTTATCGCGCACCCAGTCAGCAAGAATTAGTCAGCGAAGTGGCCGACTATTTACTCGACAAAAATTTGGGGCAACAGCGTTTTACCTCCGCATCCGAGCCAGCAAATCCGGGCATTATTAGCCAAGATCATCAACTCGGCATTATGTCGCTGTTAAGCCAGCTTGCCCAAGATCCTGCGAGTTATCAGGTTGTGCTAGGTAAACTGCTAAGCCAAAACCGATTCGAATTAGATATTTGTGAAGGCGAAGAAGCCTATAGCATCGACGATCTGCAAGATGCCTTTGAACAAGGCGCTGGTGTAAATCGCATTGGCGGTTTAAAAGTACTACGTTTAGAGAATGATGCTCACTCGCGCTTATTCATTAATGGCGAAATCTATGATCTGCCCAATACACCCGAAGCGGTGCTTGTACAGTTAAGCGATCATGTCAGCTTTGATAGCGAGATGGCTTTGGCGTTATGCGAACATGATGAAGTACAACAGCTGTTGCTGGAACTGATTAATCAAGGTTTATACTATTTAAGTGATGAAGAAGCATAATCCTTTAATATGGAATGAAACCGTCGGTATGCTCAACGTAGAACACAACGCTTGAGACAGACTGAAACAACAAAGGCACTCAATCGAGTGCCTTTGGTTTTATGACTTAACACAAGGAAATCTAGCTATTCCACAGTTTTTCATCATTGTGCATACGATATAAACTCTCTGCACGGGATACTAATAACTGGGCAAATTTTGCCTGGGTTGCATCGCGTCTGGTTGCGCCTGAACGGATCAAATTTTCAGCCTGCATTTGCCACATCATCGAGAAATGACGAACCGCATCACGCGCCGTTTTAGCCACTTTGACATCCACAAAATCCGATGGTAAATCGCCTGACATCACCCAATAGGTTTTGGTCGTAGGACGTTTGGATTCCATCTTCCAAATCGCTAAATAAGGTGCAAGATAACGGCTCTCATCGGCTAAAACCTTGCTGGGGATGACCCCTTTTTCCGCTAAAAAACGGTTCGCCTTTTGGAATTGTGTTCTGACCCACTCTTGGCGCAATTTCTCCATTTCTTCAGGAGAGATTGTTGGTTGAGCTTGATCGACAGCTTGTTCAGTCATACTTCCGTCCTATCTTATTGTTATAGCGCGGCTCTCATTCTTGGGACAGCACGCGAATCATACTAATGTCTGAAAATATCATCAGTTAAAATTGGTTTCGCATCTCTAAGCTTACGTTTACGTAAAGTGGAAAGCTAGATTGCCACAAATAATCTATTTATTCGGTCATTATGCATGGTTGAGAGTATCGCTAAATGCTATGGTTCTGCAATAAATATAACGAGCTGTCGATGGGAAGTCGTTCCATCGACGTTTTATTGTGTATAGCGGAGAACTTCACGTGGCTGTATTTAATCATGTATCCTTTGATGAACATGAACAGGTCGTATTCTGTCATGATAAAGAAAGTGGCTTAAAAGCCATTGTTGCCATCCATAACACCAACTTAGGTCCAGCTGTGGGTGGATGCCGGATGTGGAATTATCAATCCGATGATGAAGCCCTGACAGACGTATTACGCCTCTCCCGTGGTATGACTTACAAAAATGCCCTCGCCGGTTTAACCATGGGCGGTGGTAAGTCAGTGATTATTGCCGATCCTAAGCGTCCTGATCGCGAAGCCCTTTTCCGTGCCTTTGGCCGTTTTATCAATAGCCTCGGTGGACGTTACTATTCTGCTGAAGACGTGGGCACCACGACCGCTGATATCATGATTGCCCATCAAGAAACACCTTACATGGCAGGGCTTGAAGGCAAGAGTGGCGATCCATCACCATTTACAGCACTAGGCACCTATTTAGGGATCAAGGCTGCAGTTAAACATAAACTCGATTTAGACAGCTTAAAAGGCCTTAAGATCGCCGTTCAAGGTGTGGGCCATGTAGGTTACTACCTGTGTAAACATTTGCATGAAGAAGGTGCACAGCTGATTGTTACCGATATTCACCAAGCATCACTGGATAAAGTAGCTACCGACTTTGGCGCCATCGTTGTTGCTCCACAGGATATCTATGCCCAAGACGTGGATGTCTATGCGCCATGTGCACTAGGTGCAACTCTAAACGATGTTACCCTACCACAACTCAAAGCTAAGATTGTTGCGGGTTGCGCCAACAACCAATTAGCCGAAGTCCGCCATGGCGAGCAGTTAAAAGAAATGGGCATTCTGTATGCGCCAGATTATGTGATTAACGCTGGCGGCATTATCAACGTGTCATTTGAAAAAGATTATGACGCAGCAAAATCAGAAGCTAAGGTCAGAGAAATCTACAACACGCTGCTGAAGATTTTTGCTAAGGCCGATGCTGAAAACCGCACGACAGGTGCAGTAGCTGACGAAATGGCCCGTGCCATTTACCAAGCGGCCAAAGCTTAATCATGCAGTAGGCGGACAACGAGTCGTTGTCCGCCTCAACCACTTCCCTCGCTCCACTTATCCATCTAAAAAATAAATTCCTCTCAATACCAATCAGATACCAAAACGCCACGTAAAATTCACTTTTCTGTAGTGGAAAACCCTATATGTCTCTGCTTGAATTAACTACTCGTCAGTCACGGAGAAGGTGCCACTATGGTCAGTTTCAAATATGAGCTGGGGAAAGATTCACTTGAATTACAAGCAAGTGATTGGTCGGGTTTGGAGAGAGTCTATATCAATGGCCAAATGGTTTCGCGCAAACTTAATTTTAGCCATCAAAGTGAACATTTGATCAAATTGAAAGATGGTGGGCAATGCCTATGTAAGTTATTTATTGACCCCTTCACAAATGAGTTAACTTGCCGTATTTATAAGCGTAATCAGCTAATCACTAGTCTGAAACAGGGAAAAAATAGCTTAATGCAGCGGCAACGGTTACTGCAGCAAGGGTTATTACTGGGGTCAAGTTTAGTGTTACTTTTTATGCTACTCCCACTGTAAATAACCGAAAGAAGCACAATAAAACTTACGGATTAGATGACAGTTTATTTATTTTATTCAAAAGCTTAATAAAATAACTTCGTTCATCTTCAGTAAGATTAGCAAGAAACTTTTCATTGACGCGCTCGGCCTCACGGATCAAATCCTGCTCCAGCGCCTTGGCCTCATCGGTGAGAAAAATCTGGAAAGCTCGGCGATTATCGAGTTCTTGATGGCGGGTGATGAGGCCTTGCACCTGCAACTGATCGAGCAAACGGGTCATAGTATAGTTCGCTACATCACAACGTTTGGACAACTCGGTCTGAGTAATCCCCTCCTCCTGCCAAAGCGCGAATAATACTGGCCACAACTTAATGTCGAGCTGATAGCGTTTCAACTGCAAATCGAGTTCATTTTGCAGCTCAATATTTAAGTGCGAAACAAGATAGCCTAAGCTTTCATAACGGTTCAAACAGCACCTCCGAAAACAACATTTAGACCAATCGACACAAACCTAAACCCGAGTAGGATTGGCTAAGGTTAGTTTTAATACTATCACTTAACCCATAATAAACTAGTCAGCCTCCCCAAGTTATTACAATCAAAATCTTTAAGCACTGAGGCCACCTTCATCGGTTAAATTGAATTCATTCACAAAATTGTAGTAGCAGGCACGGCTCAATTTTCCCCATAGACCACGTTCTAACGGCAGATAAATCCCAAAGTCGGTCAGCATTAATCGATTGAAGTCGGCAATATGGTGCTCAGTCCCAATACTGCTTTTGAGCGTCAAACTTGGCGCAGTGTCATTCTTCACATAATCGACAATTACCAGTGGCGCATCATCCACCTCGACTCGCACCTTCTCGACTGGCGTGATCAGAAAATGTTCGCCATCGATGCCATGTAAAATACTGGCAAATAACTTGGCAAACTTGGTCGGCAATGGGCTGTCCTGATATATCCAGTCACCGGAGAGTTGGATACGAAATAACGCGACTTCACTACACAGCGCCGTTGGCTGTGTGACAACATCCGGCGCTGGCTTGCTGGTGAATGCCTGTAGCGTGTCGATAACATTGTCCGTGTGTTTTTCCATAGCGTCCCCTCAATAAAAAAACCAGCCTGACGACTGGTTTAGTGTGGCATTGCCTTAGGGATTATCCAATCCCTAATACAAATTGCATTACGCCTTAACGAGCTCCAATAAAGCCTCTAATGGATGTTTGGGCTTATAACCGGCGAAACGTTTCACTTGGCTGCGACAGGAGTAGCCAGAGACTAGCACCTGCGACGCGTCTATCTTGCTTAAAGTGTCTTTCCACGACATATCAAACAAGGTCTTAGAACGTTCAAGATTCTCAGCCTCATGGCCGTAGGTACCCGCCATGCCGCAACAGCCCAGATTCACCGCCGTTAATTTAGCGCCAAAGTGAGTGAAAATTTTGCTCCACTCATTGGCGGTATTAGGCTTAGCCGTAGACTCAGTACAATGGCTAAACCAAGTAAATTGTTTATCTTGCATGGCCTTAGTAGGAATATCCTGCAGTATGCCAAGCAACCATTCATTAGCCAGTTTAACCTCAAATGCGCCGCGGTTAGCCCCTAAAATTTCTTTATATTCATCGCGATAACAAAGCACTAAGGCGGGATCGATCCCAACCATCGGCATGCCTAACTTATGCACTTGATTTAAGAAATCCGCACTCGACTGCGCCGTTTTGGCAAATTTATCCAAGAAGCCCTTGATATGGGTCGGTTTACCGTTGGGCTTAAATGGCAGTAGAACGGGTTTTAATCCTAAGGTTTCAATCAATTGGATAAAGCGATACACCAAGCCCGCATCGTAGAAACTGTTGAAGGGATCTTGTACAACTAATACAAATTTTGCCCTCTCATCGGCGGGGATGGCCTGCAATGCCGCCAGATCATAGCCGCGGCTCGCATGGCCATCGAGTCGTTGTTTTAAGGTTGGCACCGACAGCGCTGGCGCATCCACATAGCCAATAGCCTTTTTGATGACCCATTGACTGAGTGGGTTTTGCGAGGCGAAATTGGTCAGCCTTGGCGCAGCAGCCATCAGAGGTAAGCTGTCTTCTATGCCCGCAACCAGGTAATCCTTGGCGGGACGCAGATAACGTTGATAGTAAATATTAAAGAATTGCGCCCTAAACTTAGGTACATCCACTTTAACCGGGCACTGGCTCGAGCAAGCCTTACACGCAAGACAGCCCTTCAGCGATTCCATCACTTCGTGGGAATAATCGTAATCGCGCTTCGCATTGATGGTATTTTGCATACGCTGCAAAATACCTAAGGGTTTAGCTTTCGCCAGCGCGTTCACATCGACCCCTTCCGACTCAAGCAAACGCAGCCACTCACGCATTAAGCCCGCGCGACCTTTAGGCGACTGAACTCTGTCCCCCGTCACTTTAAATGACGGACACATAGGTGAGAAACTGCTGTAGTTAAAGCACAGGCCATTACCGTTACAGTTCATCACATCGGGATAGGCATCGCGTACTTCAACGGGAATTTGTCTGTCAAACTTGCCGCGCTTGGTACTATCCACATCAAATGCCAAGCTGCCGACTTGCTTGGGCGCCACTAACTTGCCGGGATTAAGCCTGTTATCAGGGTCAAATAGACCTTTAATATCTTGCAGCACGCCATAAAGTTCATCGCCAAATACCGATGGGCCGTATTCGCCACGCACGCCCTTACCATGCTCGCCCCACATCAGGCCGCCGTATTTGAGCGTCAGTGCTGCAACTTGATCAGAAATCACCCTTAGCAGTTTTTCATCTTCGACATCGCACATATCGAGTGCTGGGCGCACGTGTAATACGCCTGCATCCACATGGCCAAACATACCGTATTGCAAATTGTGACTATCGAGTAGCGCACGAAACTCCATAATATAATCGGCAAGTTTTTCAGGTGGCACAGCAGTATCTTCGGCAAATGCAATGGGTTTGCGACGTCCCTTGGTAGCACCGAGCAATCCAACGGCCTTTTTACGCATGCCATAGATTTTCTCAATGCTGGCCTTATCTTGAGTGACTTGATAACCCACGACACCACATTCACCGCGACCAATTTGCTCGGTCAATACAGCCTCAAGACTCGCGAGTTTTTGCTCAACTTCTGCCGTATCACCAGCAAACTCGACCATATTCAGGCCATCGATGACTTTACCCGGCACTTCTTGAATAAGGTCGGAAACCGAATGCCAAACAATGTCCTCGCGGGCAAGATTAAGCACTTTAGAGTCCACGGTTTCGACAACCGTAGCCCGCGCAGCCACTAAGGAAGGTGCATGACGCAGCGCAGACTGGAAGGAATCGTACTTAATATTCACCATCGCCCGCTCACTCGGCAGTGGTGTAATGTTGAGTTTCGCTTCGGTGATAACCGCCAGCGTGCCTTCAGAGCCTGTTAAAATGCGTGAAAGGTCGAACTGAGTTAAGCCTTCATTCCAGACATTCTTTAAGTCATATCCAGTTAAAAATCGATTGAGTTTAGGGAATTGTTGCTCAATGAGCGCGCGCTTCTCACGGCATACCTTTGCAATAGCCGAAATCAGTTTTTGTCCAAGCGGATTTTCACTCACGTTATCGGGATTACATAACAGACCCGCATCGAGGGGACGAGTATCTAACACACTGCCATCTATCAATACACTGCGCAGTGCCAGTACATGGTCGGAAGTTTTACCATACACCAAAGAGCCTGCGCCCGAGGCGTCGGTGTTGATCATACCGCCAATAGTGGCGCGGTTTGAAGTTGAGAGATCGGGACTAAAGAAGAATCCATGGGGACGCAGCGCATCATTTAGCGCATCTTTAATGACCCCTGCTTCAACCCTAACCCAGCCCTGCTCAGGATTCACTTCCAACACACGATTCATATAACGAGACACATCGAGGATCAAACCGTGGGTCAGCGACTGCCCATTAGTGCCTGTTCCGCCACCTCTGGCACTAAAAGTCACACCCACAAACTCTGCTTTCGTAGCAAGTTTAAGCGCTATCTCGATATCCTTTTGATGTTTAGGATAAAGCACCGCTTGGGGCAAAAATTGATAGACGGAGTTATCCGTGGCTTGCACTAAGCGCGCGCTGTAGCGCTTATCAATATCACCTTCATAGGCACTTTGTTCTAAAGCATCAAGATAGGCCAGATAAACAGGTTCTAAGGTTTGTTGATGTGATAACAGAGGTAACATGGGCGGCTTCAGTCAATTATTGTTATGCGGCCCATTATAAACAAAAAAAAGCCGCTAAAAAGCGGCTTTTTTAACACCTTGATAAAATTACGGCCTAGATCAAGCGTGCGCTTCGGCTAAATATAACCAAGTATCAATTACGGTATCAGGGTTTAACGATACGGTATCGATGCCTTGTTCAACTAACCAAGCCGCGAAATCGGCGTGATCTGAAGGTCCTTGACCACAAATACCGATATAAGCACCCTTGGCCTTAGCCGCTTTAATGGCCATAGACAGCAGGATTTTCACCGCTTCGTTACGCTCATCAAACAAGTGGCTGATGATGCCTGAGTCACGGTCAAGACCGAGTGTTAACTGTGTTAAGTCATTTGAGCCGATAGAGAAACCATCGAAGTGCTCAAGGAATTGATCGGCTAACAGCGCGTTTGACGGTACTTCACACATCATGATGACGCGCAGACCATCTTTACCACGCTCTAAGCCCTGCTCTTTCAGCAGTTCAATCACTTGCTCGGCTTCTTTCACGGTACGAACGAATGGGATCATCACTTCAACGTTTTTCAGCCCCATTTCGTTACGCACACGCTTAATCGCTTCACATTCTAACGCGAAACAATCGCGGAATGATTCAGAGATGTAACGGCTTGCACCACGGAAGCCGAGCATTGGGTTTTCTTCTTCTGGCTCATAACGGTCACCACCGACTAAGTTTGCGTATTCGTTAGACTTGAAGTCTGACATACGTACGATCACTTTCTTCGGATAGAAAGCTGAACCAATTGAGGCGATACCTTCGACTAAGCGGGCAATGTAGAACTCAACTGGAGAGTCGTAACCTGCGATCATCTCGTTGATTTCTTCCTGCAAGGCAGCGTCCTGTTGGTTGAATTCAAGCAACGCTTTCGGGTGAATACCGATCATGCGGTTGATGATGAACTCTAAACGCGCTAGACCCACACCTTCGTTTGGTAAACGAGCAAAGTCGAAGGCGCGATCTGGGTTACCCACGTTCATCATGATTTTCATCGGTAACGCAGGCAATGCGTCAACGCGGTTAGACACTACTTCGAACTCTTGCTTACCTTCGTAGATGTAACCAGTGTCACCTTCGGCGCAAGAAACAGTCACTAACTGACCATTTTTGATACGGTCGGTCACGTCGCCACAACCAACTACCGCTGGTACACCTAATTCACGGGCAATAATCGCCGCGTGACAGGTACGACCGCCACGGTTAGTCACGATGGCGCTGGCGCGCTTCATGATAGGTTCCCAATCTGGGTCAGTCATGTCGGTCACTAACACATCACCTGGTTGGATTTGATCCATATCCGCGATAGAGGTTAGTACCTTAGCCACACCTGAACCCACTTTATGACCGATAGCACGACCTTCAGAGATCACTGCGCCACGGCTCTTTAAGTGGTAACGTTCAATTAATTGTACGTCTTCACGGCTACGAACCGTTTCTGGACGCGCTTGAACGATATAGAGTTTGCCATCGTTACCGTCTTTCGCCCACTCGATGTCCATTGGACGACCGTAGTGTTTTTCGATAACCATTGCTTGTTTAGCCAGTTCCATCACTTCGGCGTCGTTGATGGAGAATTGACGACGTTTTTCAGCAGCAACGTCTTCAATTTTCACTTGTTTGCCGTGAGCAGCATCATCGGAATACACCATCTGGATGAGCTTACTACCGATATTACGGCGAACAACGGCTTTATGACCTTGAGAAAGGATAGGTTTGTGGACATAGAATTCGTCAGGGTTTACCGCACCTTGAACAACCATTTCACCCAGACCGAAAGATGAAGTGATAAACACCACATCGTTGTTGCCTGATTCAGTGTCCATGGTGAACATAACACCTGATGCCGCTTTGTCTGAACGAACCATGCGTTGTACGCCGGCAGACAGGGCAACACCGTGGTGCTCATAACCTTGGTGAACACGGTATGAAATTGCACGGTCGTTAAAGAGTGACGCAAACACGTGCTTAATCGCCACGAGTACAGAGTCAAATCCTTTCACGTTTAAGAAGGTTTCTTGCTGACCAGCAAAAGAAGCATCTGGCATATCTTCTGCGGTAGCAGAAGAACGTACTGCAAATGATGCATCGCTAGTTTCAGCGGCAAGTTTATCGTAAGCTTCACGAATGGCTTGCTCTAAAGCTGGTTGGAATGGGGTGTCAATCACCCATTGTCTGATCTGTGCACCTACTTTTGCCAGTGCATTGACATCATCTACATCCAGTGTGGCTAGAATGTCATAAATCTTCTGGTTTACTCCACTTTGTTCAAGGAACTCATTGAACGCATAAGAAGTAGTCGCAAATCCGCCAGGTACTTGAACACCGGCATTAGCTAGATTGCTGATCATCTCGCCAAGAGAAGCATTTTTACCGCCAACCAAGTTGACGTCACCCATGCCTAATTCCTGATACCAGAGTACGTATTGCTGCACAGTTCTATCTCCGCAAGTTTATTTCAGTGGCCCCTTCACACGAGGGCAGCGGCATTTTACACTCCCGCTGAAGAAGCGTAAATCTATAATTTTATTTGTAATTTTATTACTACAAGAGGTCAGTATGGCACCAAAGGTATTTTACATCTCCGACGGCACAGCGATCACAGCAGAGGTTTTTGGGCATGCAGTTCTCTCGCAATTTCCATTAGAATTTGAGTCACTTACAATTCCATTTGTTGAAACATTGGCAAAAGCTGAAAACGTTAAACGACAAATTAATGATTGTTTTATTACAACAGGCGAACGCCCCTTAGTGTTCCATTCAATCGTTAAACCGGAAATTCGGGACATCATTTATTCGAGTGAAGGTCTCGATTACGATTTTTTAAATACCTTCGTCGCTCCACTTGAACAACATTTAGGCGTAAGTGCATCGCCTGTATTACACCGCACCCACGGTAAAGCCAATCAGGGTTATGAAGCCCGTATCGATGCCATCAATTTTGCGATGGATAATGATGATGGCCAAACCATGAAGCATATGGATCAGGCCGATTTGATCCTGCTGGGCGTGTCTCGCTGCGGTAAAACCCCGTCCAGCCTTTATTTATCGATGCAGTTTGGTATAAAAGCGGCTAACTACCCGTTCACCGAAGACGATATGGATAACCTTAAACTGCCCGAAGCCTTAAAACGCAATAAGAAAAAATTGTTTGGGTTGACCATCGATCCGGTACGCTTACATGAAATCCGCCAAAGTCGGATGGAAAACAGTCGCTACTCTTCCTTAAAGCAGTGTCGTTTAGAGGTAAAAGAAGTCGAGATGATGTTCAAACGTGAACGTATTCCCTATATCGATACCACCAACCACTCGGTCGAAGAAATCGCCACTAAGATTTTGGATGTCACCGGCTTAGAACGTCATATGTTCTAATCTTGATGATTTCGAACGAGACAATCGAGTCCCTCGATTTAGGCTAAATAGGTCTAACTTAAATCAAATTCATTGCACAGTTGCCGACAATTAACACAATTGGCACTGTGCAATGCTGTTCGATTCGTTATAATCCGAGGCAATCTGGCGAAAAGCGCCGCACGCAAGCTCGGTATTTTGAATGACCATTAAAACAGACGAATTACGCACTTCCTTATTAGCTAAAGTCATCTCACCTGCACAACTGGCATCTGAGTACCCGTTAACCCAAGATGCAGCCGATTACCTCGTTCAGCAACGTCGTGAAGTTGAAGCCATTATTATGGGCGAAGATCATCGTCTACTGGTGATCATTGGCCCTTGCTCTATCCATGATACGCAAGCTGCCCTCGACTACGCCCGCCGTTTAGCTGTGCTGCATCAAGAGTTAAAGGACGATCTCTGTATTTTAATGCGGGTGTACTTTGAAAAGCCGCGCACCATTGTTGGCTGGAAAGGGTTAATTTCCGATCCTGACTTAGATGGCAGCTTTGAACCCAATAAAGGATTGCGTATTGCCCGTCAGCTACTACAGCAAATCACTGAGCTGAAATTGCCGATTGCCACCGAGTTTTTAGATATGGTGAACGGTCAATATATTGCTGATTTAATCACCTGGGGCGCTATCGGCGCTCGCACCACTGAAAGCCAAGTCCACCGCGAAATGGCCTCGGCACTCTCCTGCCCTGTGGGTTTTAAAAATGGAACCGATGGCAATATCAATATCGCCGTTGATGCCGTTCGTGCCGCCAAAGTGCCACATATTTTCTATTCACCAGATAAAGATGGCGCTATGTCAGTATATCGTACCCATGGTAATCCTTATGGGCACATTATTTTACGCGGTGGTAAAAAACCTAATTACTTTGAGCAGGATATTGAACAAGCAAGATTAAAACTTGAGTCTGTCAATGTAACGCCGCGTGTGGTGGTTGATTTTAGCCACGGTAACAGTGAAAAAAATCACCTAAAACAACTGGTCGTTGCTGAAAATATCATGGCGCAAATGCGCGCGGGTAGTACGGCCATTGCCGGCATCATGGCAGAAAGTTTCTTACAGGAAGGCAATCAAAAAGTGGTTGAGGGTCAACCTTTATGCTACGGCCAAAGCATTACCGATGCCTGCTTACATTGGGATGACTCAGAAAAATTACTGCGAGATCTGGCTAAAGCCTCACGCGATAGGCGTGAACTTCTCGGTAAATAAGTCAATGACCAAACGCTAAAGGCTTCCACTGGAAGCCTTTTTACTTTTCGTTTTGTCTTAAAACCTAACGATATAGTCGTTTTATATCATTCAAATTGAAAACTCACTATAATCGCGCCTCTTGAAAATGCATAACCTCAGGTTGCCGTATGCCACATTCACTCGACTCTACTCGCCCTGCTTTTTCCGATGCCATCGAACAACGAATCAATCAATCCGAAGCGCGGGTAATCAAAGCCGTATTTCCTTCTATCACCAATCACCACAATACCTTATTTGGTGGTGAAGCCCTAGCATGGATGGATGAAACCGCTTTTATTGCTGCGACTCGTTTCTGCCGTAAAGCCTTAGTTACAGTCAGCTCTGATCGAATCGACTTTAAAAAACCTATTCCAGCGGGTACCTTAGCAGAGCTTATCGCCCGCGTGATCCATGTAGGTAATACCTCGTTAAAGGTCGAAGTCAATATTTTTGTCGAAGACATGTACCAAGATCACCGTGAGCATGCGATCCGTGGCGTATTCACCTTTGTTGCGGTAGACGAACAACGCCATCCGACCCAAGTGTGGACGGCTGAATAAGATTTATACTACGTAATAACGTACTCTAGCCCTTTAACAGCAAGGTTTTAGGGCTAATTTATTCATTCATTTAAGCGAGACAAAAGTATAACAACCAGAAACATATAAAAATTTTGTCCTTCTTGCTGCATAAACCAATAGGATCCTCGATTACTTTTCTGTTACATTGGGTTTAATCTTCACGCGCCACGAACATAATCAAAAAAGCCATGAAGCTAGAAAACTTAAATATAATTATTGCCGACGACCATCCATTGTTTCGAAATGCACTACGTCAAGCACTCAGTAGCGCCTTTGAGCGCACCCAGTGGTTTGAGGCTGACAGTGCCGATGCGTTGCAGTCTGTGTTAGATTCACAAAGTGTCAGCTACGATTTGGTTTTACTGGATTTGCAGATGCCAGGTTCCCACGGCTATTCGACGCTTATCCATCTGCGCTCTCACTACCCTGAGCTGCCTGTTATCGTGATTTCGGCCCACGAGGATATCAATACCATTAGCCGTGCTATTCACTACGGTGGTAGCGGTTTTATCCCTAAATCGGCGTCGATGGAAACCTTGAAAGAAGCCCTAACCGCTGTTTTATGTGGGGATTTATGGCTACCTAAAGGTGCTGATATTATACCTATCGAAGATGACAGCACTGATAAAATGGCCAGTAAGCTCTCAGATCTCACGCCGCAGCAATATAAAGTACTGCAAATGTTTGCTGAGGGCTTGCTCAATAAACAAATTGCCTATGACTTAGGTGTTTCTGAAGCAACCATAAAAGCTCACGCCACTGCCATTTTCAGAAAACTAGGCGTTCGTAATCGCACTCAAGCGGTTATTGCTTTAAGTCAGCTTGAAATGGATAAAGTCGATTTGTCATAGTCGTACGTGTCATTTCAATTCTCAACACAATAAAAATGCCGCAATTGATGCGGCATTTTTATTAATTTCACCAATAGCGTAGCTTATTCAACGCATAGGCAGATTTTTATCTGCAAACATCTCATCAATTAATTGCTGATCACGCAATGCGACGGCCTTCTCAACCACATCACGAGTTAAATGTGGCGCAAAGTGTTGAATAAAATCATACATATAACTTCGTAAGAAACTACCCTTCCTGAAACCAATTTTAGTGGTGCTATGGGCAAATAAATGGCCAGCATCGATGGCAACTAAATCTTTATCAATATTTGGATCAATCGCCATAGAGGCAATCACTCCTACACCTAAACCTAAGCGCACATAGGTTTTCAGCACATCAGCGCTGGTAGCACTAAAGACAACCCGCGGCTCAAGGTTTGCACGATTAAACGC
Organism: Shewanella sp. Sh95; assembly: GCF_001308045.1. Taxonomy (NCBI): domain Bacteria; kingdom Pseudomonadati; phylum Pseudomonadota; class Gammaproteobacteria; order Alteromonadales; family Shewanellaceae; genus Shewanella; species Shewanella sp. Sh95. The sequence goes on along the minus strand of NZ_LGYY01000235.1, from coordinate 65,336 downwards.
TTTCTCAATTTCCGATGCCCGATCAAATCCAAACACATAAGTCACTAATGGAAAACGGGCTAAATCTTCAATACTAATATGAGTTCGTGTCGCCAAGGGATGATCTTTTGGCACAACGACGGAGCGATTCCAGTGATAACAAGGCAACATAATCAAATCGGAATACAAATGCATCGCTTCGGTCGCAATCGCAAAATCAGCATCACCTCGGGCAGCCTGCTCACTGATCTGCGATGGCGTCCCCTGATGCATATGTAGGTTAACTTTGGGATAACGGTCGATAAACTGGCGAATGATATGGGGTAAAGCATAGCGAGCTTGGGTATCCGTTGTCGCAATATTCAATTCACCTTGATCCGGTTTTGTATATTCCTCAGATACTTTTTTAATACTTTCAACTTTACCTAAGATGTCATTGGCGATATTAATCACCTGCTGTCCCGCTGGCGTCACATGGGTCAAATGTTTACCACTGCGACCAAATATTTGAATACCTAATTCATCTTCCAACATCCGAACTTGCTTACTGATCCCAGGCTGTGATGTGTATAAATTTTCAGCTGTGGCCGATACGTTAAGGTTATGCTTTACGACCTCAGCAATATACCTGAGCTGTTGCAGTTTCATCTTATGTCCTTGTCTCAAACAGGCTGAAATGGATTGGTTAAAATAGCACCACTCAGTATCAGCTATAATCAATCGTTATAGTATATAGTAAAAATTAAAGCAAATAGGAATATAGAGCACAAGTCTTATGTTTCAAACGACAGAAATGATAACCTAGGCTAAGATAACTATGCTAGTTTATTGATTTATTGTAGCATTAGCTCAATTGGATAAATAATGGAACAGCTATGACATTCACCTTGGTTCTGATCCTCATCGGTGCACTATTACTGCTTGTTATCGGAATTAACGTAATACAACAACAAAAAGAACGTGCAGAGGCTGAACGTAGGATTGAATTTGCCCGCCAACGTGCGATTCTTGATGAAACAGAAACCGTATTATCCAATACAGGGATGATACCTTGTAGTACACATATAATGTTAGTGCTCTATCGCCGTGTTCAAGATGCTTTGGAAATGGCAACATCACTGAGTACAAGCCAACAACAAGCAGATTTTCAACGTCGACTTGCCGATATCAAAAATCAAATTGATTCATTACAAGCTAACCCACCTCAAGTCCCGCCGATTGAGAATTTTAGATTGCCTGATAACGACAAACAAACGTTAGTGTTGGTACAAACGTTAAAAAAGTTAAAAGCCATTTTGCGTGCAGAGCATAACAAGGGGAGAGTCGACCCAGCGGTGTTTGGTCAGGAAGAAAATCGTATTGATAGTTTACAGCTCAGAATTAACGTTGACTCTATGTTGTCACGTGCTCGCGCCGCAAGTTTTATGAAGCAATACGGATCTTCAAAGCAAATGGTGACTAAAGCATTAGCCACTTTGCATGCGATTAAAGCGCAGACGCCAAACGACCCCTTCATCGCCCGTAAAGTCGATGAAGCCAAAATGCTATTAGATGAAATTATGGGCGCACAAAAACTCACTGCACCCAGTGCACCTAAACCCAAGAATGAAGAAGACGATATCGATATGCTGTTTCAACCGAAAAAGAAATGGTGATCAATCTTTAAAACACAAAAGCCAAGTCAGTGACTTGGCTTTTTTATTGGTTGAAATCTAACTTAAGCAGTAACACAACCTAGAGCATATTCACAAAGCGTTCATCCTCAATGACGATTTGTGAACATGCCCATAAGCACATGTTTATTTCTTCGCTTTCTTCGCTGATGATTCACTTACCCATTTACCACTAACATAATGGGCGGACCATCCAGTGGCTTTACCGTCGACTTCAGTCGCCACATATTGCTCTTTGGTCTTACGGCTAAACTTCACCGCCGCCTTATTGCCGTCATCATCAGCGATAGGTGCATCTGCAAGATACTGATATTTAGGCCATAAGAGTTCACGGTATTTCACTAATTCTTCAACCAGTGGCGCACGGGTTTCCCTCGATTTAGGGAAGGTACTGGCCGCTAAGAATATCCCTGCCGCCCCGTCACGCAGCACAAAGTGCGCATCCGACTTACTGCATTTCAGCTCTGGTAAGTAAATAGGATCTTCTTTTGGTGGCGCCGCTTCACCGTTTTTCAGTAATTTACGGGTATTCTTGCATTCCGCATTCGTACAACCGAAGTACTTACCAAAACGACCGTTTTTCAGTTCCATATCATGACCGCAGCGGTCACATTCGATTAATGGGCCTTCGTAACCTTTAATCTTAAATTGCCCTTCTTCGACTTCATACCCCTCACAAACAGGGTTATTACCACAAACATGCAGTTTGCGTTTTTCGTCGATAAGATAACTGTCCATCGCCGTGCCGCAAATACCACAGCGGTGCTTGGCACGCAATGCATCGGTTTCGGCATCTTCACTATCGCTGATCGCTTCAATGCCTGGCGTTAAGTTCATGGTGGTTTTGCAGCGCTCTTTTGGTGGCAACTCGTAACCAGAACAACCGAGGAATACCCCTGTTGTGCCGGTACGGATCCCCATTGGACGACCGCAAGTCGGGCACTTAATATTGGTCATCACCATTTGATTGAGGCGCATACCGCCCTCTTCCGGTGCTAATTCTGCTTTCTCTAATTGTTTAGTGAAGTCAGCATAGAAACCATCGAGCACTTTTTTCCAATCCAACTCACCCTTGGCAACATCGTCTAGGGTCTGTTCCATACTGGCGGTAAAGTCATAGCTCATCAACTCGGCAAAACTATTGACTAAGCGTTCACTGACTATTTCGCCCATTTTTTCAGCGTAGAAGCGGCGGTTTTCCACTTTCACGTAGCCACGTTCTTGGATCGTCGAAATAATGGTGGCGTAGGTTGACGGACGGCCAATACCGCGCTTCTCTAACTCTTTAACCAATGACGCTTCACTGTATCGCGCTGGAGGCTTAGTAAAATGTTGTTTAGGCTCGAGTTCAACGAGAGATAATACATCCCCTTCGTTCACTGCCGGTAGCGTATTGTCTTCTTCGTTTTTCTTCTTGATTGCAGTTTGAACACGGGTCCAACCGTCAAAGCGCAGGATGCGTCCTGTTGCTTTAAGTTCGTAGTCGCCTGCTTTCACCGTGAGTTTAGTCGCATCGTATTGGGCAGGTGTCATCTGGCAGGAGACAAACTGACGCCAAATTAACTCGTAAAGGCGCTGCGCATCACGTTCCATATCAGTTAAGGCCGCAGCTTCAACATTGACATTTGAAGGACGAATCGCTTCGTGCGCTTCTTGTGCGCCTTCCTTAGAACCGTAGCGGATAGGCTCGGCAGGTAAATACTTGGCGCCGTATTCCTTGCCAATCATCTCACGTACGCTGCCTAAGGCCTCTTGGCTTAGGTTTGTCGAGTCAGTACGCATATACGTGATGTGACCCGCTTCGTACAAGCGCTGCGCCATCATCATGGTTTTCTTCACACCAAAGCCTAAACGAGTACTGGCCGCTTGTTGCAGGGTGGAGGTAATAAAGGGGGCAGAAGGTTTACTTTGAGTCGCTTTGTCTTCACGGGCAATCACTTTAAAGCTGGCCGAAGATAAGGCCTGCACCGCAGCTAACGCTTGTTGCTCGTTGGTTGGCTCAAAAGCTGAATCTAAATACTTAACCACTTCCATGCGCAGTGCTTCGCTGGCTGGCGTATTGAGCTCAGCATGCACATCCCAAAACTCTTCTGGCACAAAGGCTTTGATTTCGCTTTCACGTTCCACCACGAGACGCACTGCCACAGATTGCACCCGTCCTGCGGATAAACCACGGGCAACCTTCTTCCACAACAGTGGTGACACCATAAAGCCGACGACACGGTCTAAAAAGCGTCGTGCCTGTTGGGCATTAACCATATTGGTGTCGAGGGAAGAAGGCTTACTAAAGGCTTCTTGAATCGCAGATTTGGTGATCTCGTTAAACACCACGCGCTGATAACGTGAAGGATCGCCACCAATCACCTCTTGCAAATGCCAGGCGATGGCTTCCCCTTCACGGTCTAAGTCCGTTGCGAGATAAATTTGGTCAGCAGAATCGGCTAAGGCTTGCAGCTCTTTAACCACTTTCTCTTTACCCGGTAGAATTTGATATTTAGCCGCCCAGCCCTTTTCAGGGTTAACGCCCATACGCGATACCAGCGCTTGATGATCTTTCATCTTTTTGTATCGCGCCTTTTCTTCTGGCGACATCTTCTTTACTTCGGCGGCAGGTTTCACCTTATCTGTGCCGTCAGATATAGAAGATGTAGGCAGATCACGGATATGACCTACGCTCGATTTAACGATGAATTCTTTGCCAAGATATTTATTAATGGTCTTAGCTTTGGCCGGTGATTCGACAATAACTAGCGATTTACCCATAGTTTGATTTGCGCCAAAAAATCTCAAGAAGGTGGAAATTGGCTCCATATATAGAGGGTTGCATTGAGAGTTTCAAGCTAATCCCTCTTTTATATGTACCAGCGAGTCACTTTTTAATCAAAGTTGAAAAAATGTAAAAAAATAATATTGCGTAATTAAAAACTAATATTTCATTATTTGCCAGCAAGCAAGAAATAGTTATGCATTTATCACGAAAAAGTCGCTTTGAGCACAAAACCGTGCGCTTGTGCCCACAAAAACCTTCAGTATACTGGGTCGCTTCAGGGACCATTTGAATAAATAATAACCTTCCCTATCACAAGGATATGCAATGAAGCACTTTGAAGCGAATTTCGACGGACTCGTTGGGCCAACCCACAATTATGCCGGTTTGTCTTTTGGCAATGTGGCCTCACTCAACAACGCCGCTTTAGTCTCTAATCCTAAAGCCGCCGCTAAACAAGGTTTGCAAAAAGCCAAAGCACTCGCTGATTTAGGGATGATCCAAGGCATGTTAGCGCCACAAGAGCGCCCCGACCTTAACACGCTGCGCCGAATTGGTTTTTCTGGCAGCGATGCCCAAGTTTTACAACAAGCCGCTAAAACCGCGCCTGCACTACTTAATGCCTGTTGCAGTGCTTCAAGCATGTGGACGGCTAATGCGGCTACCGTGTCACCCAGTGCCGACACCCGTGACGGTAAACTGCATTTCACGCCCGCTAATCTAGTCGATAAGTTGCATCGCAGCATCGAGCCCATCACAACGGGGCGCATCTTAACAGCAACTTTCAATGATCCCCACTATTTTCATCACCATAATCATTTACCTGAGCATAATAGCTTCGGTGATGAGGGCGCAGCGAACCACACTCGCCTGTGTCAGGAATACGGCCATGCTGGGGTTGAACTCTTTGTTTATGGACAAGAGGCGACAAATCCTCATGCTCCTAAACCACTGAAATATCCGGCAAGACAAACCCTCGAGGCCTCGATGGCGATAGCAAGATTGCATCAACTCGAAGAGGATAACTGCGTTTTTATTCAACAAAATCCCGACGTGATTGATCAAGGCGTATTTCACAATGATGTGATTGCCGTGGGTAACCAAAATGTGCTTTTTTACCACGAGCAAGCATTTTTAAATACACAGGCAAAATTGGATGAAATAAAACGCAAACTCGATACCGAGTTATATTTTATCGAAGTTCCAACCGCCAAAGTGGCGATTAACGATGCGGTGAAAAGTTATCTATTTAATACCCAAATCATCACTCTCCCCTCAGGAGAGATGGCGATCATTGCCCCAACCGACTGCCAAGAAAACCCCGCTGTTTATGCTTATTTAAATGAGCTACTCACCTTAAATACGCCAATCAAACAAGTGCTGTATTTCGATGTGAAACAAAGCATGCAAAATGGCGGCGGCCCAGCCTGCTTACGTTTACGGGTAGCCATGAATGAGCGCGAAGTTGCCGCAGTAAATCAACACACTTTACTTAACGATGCTTTATTTGCACGTTTAAACGCTTGGGTAGATAAGCACTATCGCGACCGCTTATCGACCCAGGATTTAGCCGATCCGCAATTAGTTATCGAATCACGCACCGCGCTAGATGAGCTCACTCAAATTATGAAACTCGGGAGCGTATATCCATTCCAGCGATAGTGTTTCAGTAAAAAGTAACGTTAGTTAATCGTATAATGAGGCCCCCAATGTTGGGGCCTCATTTTTTGAGTGCTTCGAATTTATCAGGAAAATAATTCAACTGGGGGGGCATTAGGCGTTAGCTGCAACTCGGTTTCAAACGACATGCCTAATTTATTCAACAGCGACTTAGAGGCCTGATTATGTGGGCTGACAATCGCGACAATCCGTTCAATCCCTAAGGTTTTACCGAATTCCAGTGATGCCCTAGCGGCTTCAAACGCGTAGCCTTTGCCCCAATATTGAGGCAAAAAAGCATAACCTAAATCCACATCCTTCAGCGTGGGTCTTTTAATTAACCCGCAGATCCCAATCGGAAAACCATTTTCGGCCAGTACCACGGCAAATAACCCAAAACCATGCTCGCGATAGCTGATAGCAGGCCCATTAGCGATATAATCCTTGGCGTCCTGCAAGCTACGCACTCCTTTATCGCCGATATTGTCGATAAATCCTTGGGTGTTGAGTAGCACCAAAATAAATGACGCATCATCGGGCGTTAACTGCCGCAGCAGTAATCTTGGGGTTTGGGCAACTTGCATACTAAGGACTCCCATTCAGAGGGGATAAACTAGGTTATAGGTAACGGGCGTACTGGCTGCCATCCTTTTGCGGTTTTTTCGGTGCGGCTACCGCTGGGGTGCCAACATATAAAAAGCCGACGATTTGATCCTCTGGCGCTAAGCCTAATGCTGCATTCACATTGGCATCGAAGGCAAAATCTCCCGTGCGCCACACTGCGCCTAATCCTAAGGCAAACGCGGCCTGCTGCATTGCCATCGTAGCGCAGCCCGCTGCAATTTGCTGCTCGAGCACTGGCACTTTAGGATGTTGTTGGGTTTTCGCTACAACCGTAATCACCATGGGCGCACGCATCGGCATCCCTTTGGCTTTGTTGATAAAATCTTCATCGGCGCCGCTGGCTTTGGCGGCATTAACATAGATATCCGCTAAGGTGTCTAAACCCTTGCCCGAGGCAATAATAAATTCCCACGGCGCTAACGCGCCATGATCCGGCACTCGAATCGCCGCATCTAAAATGATTTTAAGCTCATGCTCATTGGGTGCTGGCGCGGTTAATCTTGGAGTAGATTGGCGGGTGAGTAAAAGTTCGATAGCGTCCAAGTGATTATCCCTATTCTTATAAATGGGTGCGTATAAATTGGCTCAAGCATAGCAAATTGCGGCTAAAGAGGTACTAAAAATCCCACGTAAAAGTGGGATTGAAAGCGTTTATAGGCAACGTCGCTCGGCTTACTTTACGCCATAACGCTTAGCGATAACGTAATCAAGACTGGTATAACGCCCACCTCCTAGGCTTAAGAGTGCCAGCAACATAATGAAATAGGTCACCGCAAACTCAATTCCATTATTCAATACAACCAAGTTACCTGAACTGGTTAACCAATCGTAATTGCCGTATTGCTGCAACAGGGATTTGGCCTTATCCAGCTTGTCACCCGCCTCGAGCACCCGCTCATTTGCCAGCCATGAACTGCCATCGGCAATTGCCAGCCAACCATTCGGCCAATGCACGGTAAAAGCGGCCACCAGCATAGTGATCATCATCGGGATAGAAATCAGTCGCGTGGCTAATCCGAGTAATAACAAAATCGCCCCAAAAAACTCAGTGCCCGCCGCCAGCGCAGCCATTAATGTCGGCATTGGTAGACCCAGCCCCCAGTCGGGATTCGCAAACCAAGCGACGGTGTCTTCAAAATGTGCGAGTTTGTTATACCCCGCCTGCATCAGTACAGGTGCAAGATAGAGCCTAAGGGCTAAGGGTGCGAGTCCATCAAACAGACGGCTAGCATTGAGTGATTTTTGATAAAATGAAACGAGGGACATGGGCTATATCTTCAACAAAATGACGTTGCTCAATAGACCTTGTCACCAGGATTAATCTTTCATAGTCTTAACAGCCTTTTCGATTCCCTCTTGATTTAATTCGCGAAGATCTTGAATAAGCTTGTTCAGCTTCTTATAAAAATGTTTCGACTGCTTAGGTGTCAAACTAGCATTAATGGCCAGCAATAACGCCCCAAAGGCCTCGGTGTTTTGCCTTAAAATAGCGCGGTGTTTTTCTGATTTAAGCTCGTCTGGCTGTGTCATCAGCAACGTCAAACGCTCGGTCAGCAGCGGAATATCGCTGCGCTGCCCAAGGGCAACCTCAAATTGGCGCAGCCATTCATGGCGGTAGTCGAGCCACATATCTAGGGTGGATAGCCGCTGTTGATTATATTGATGGATAAGCGCTTTTTGCTCATCCGTTACGCTCCCCAGCCAGTCATCGAATTGCTCGATAATATTCTCATCAGCCTCTTGTTGTAACTGCTCTGGAGTTTTACCGGCAAATTCCTTAATCAATTCCTGCTCGTCTTTTCGAGACTGGGTAAGAATTTGCTTTACCTGAGAATCCGTTAATGATGCGATGATCGGCAACATGTCAGGTAGCGCAAACTCAAATAACCTAAACCAATGCCGCTTGGCGAGTGTGACATGCTCAGCCCAAAGCGCAGGGGTTAAGGTATTGGTTTGAATGAGATGTTCAACTTCGGTTAACTGCGCCACATAGTGAGCAAGCTCTTCAGATTGATGCCAACGCACAAACTTTTCGATAAGCCGATCCATACTCTTTTGCTGAGTTTTATCTAAAGTGACATAGTCATCTAATTCCCAACCGATAGCCCAATCCAGAAAATGGTAACTAAACTTAGTCGAACACGCGGATACCCCAAACACCAATACCAACAGCAACAAGGTTTTTTTCATCAATTTGCGTCCTTTCTCTCTTTGTCATCCTACGACACCCAAGTTAACAAAAAGTTGCATCAATAACATAGCAGTAAACATCACGCAGTGTTTGACCTTAACTGTTTTGCTTAAGTGGTTTTACAGAGGATTATGGGTGCAAGCATCTTTGACTAAGTGTGGAAGCGTAAAGATGTGTTTAAGCGTCTTGGCTTACCAGCGGCCAAAAGCTATCAAACCAAGCAAGATACGCCTGCTGACGCTCTACATCGGTTTGCGCCGCCATCAGTAGCGCCCAGTAAAGCGCAAACACCCAATACATTTCAATTGCAGCTGGAATCGCCGTGATCGCGGTGGATGTGAGGCCTGGATGTTTTGCAAGATATTGCTGTACTAAAATATGCCGCTGCGCTGGTGTTAATCTGTGGGTTGCCAGCACAGCGGCCAGCTCACATAAAGGATGAGAGGCAGTGGCGTATTCAAAGTCGATACAATACAGCCGGTTATCCTTTAGCAGCAGATTATGCGGATTTAAGTCTCGATGGCAAAATTGCGCCGCCACCAAACAATCGGCTAACGCGTTTGTCCAACGATGAATTTGCGGTTGTAAGCCCAACAATGAGTCCAACCGCGTCTGCCAAGCGCTACCTTTATCGGTTTCAGCAAAGGCTAATAACTGCTGATGATATTGCTGCCACTGCTCTGTCACGCTGATGTGATAAGGCCCAGCGGATTGCAAGCGTAGCTGTTGCAATAATTGCTGCAATAGAGAATGTGCATAATTTGGGCACTGGAATTCAAGTAATGTCAGCGGTGTGAACTCTGCGGCGAAAGACTGAGGCGTGGGAGTCTCGTATAATGCGCACTCAAGATTTTCAGCATGCGCTTGCAGCCACCTTTGCACCCACAGTTCTCCATGGATGAATTCGGCCGCACTACACTGATATTCCAAGTCGTTCCAGTTAACCGCGTGATAAAAATCAGCCCCGTCGCCGAGCATATCCGGCGTCCGAGAAACGTTAACTCGACAGGCAATCTCCTGTGATTCGATAAATGCACTTACATAGTAACGATGATCGCAACTGGCCCATATCAGCTCAGGCGCAAGCTTTGCCTTAGCCAGATTACGCCAATAAAACAACTCCTGCTCTCGAGAACAAAACCGGTCGGCGGCATCGGCATTAAGACGTAACACGTATTGTGCCGCAGGTGTTTGAATATGATAGTTATGATTACTTAATCCACCCGCCAACTCATGGATATGCGTGATATGGCTTAGCCCTGCCTGGCGTAATATCGGAACCAGCCTTGCAAACACCTCAGCAGATAACGGCTGCATTAACGGCTTACCACTGATGTTGCAGTTAAGATCTTAGGTGTTGGCAGTTGGTCCATATCAGTATTTGTCATCACTTAACCAAGTAACTTAGCGGCACGTTCGCCATTAAGATTGAGACGACTCTCGGCCAGTGCGGTGCGCCATAGGAAATAGCCCACAACAGCTAACCCCACATAAAGCACAAATAATAATGAGGTCAGCATAAGGCCTTTACTCAAGTAGAGGTAAATCGACACCAGATCGATAACGACCCAATACAGCCAGTTCTCCAACACTTTTTTGGCGACTAAATAGGTGGTCATCACCGCAAAACAGGTGGTCGCAGCATCGAGATAAGGAAAAGAAGCTTGAGTAAAGGTCGCCATACCATGACCAATACCAAGGGAAACTAGCGCCGTAGCTGCAATCAACTTTAAATGGGTTTTCAGCGGCCAAGTGGTCACCTTAACGCCTTGATGTTTATCACCACCTTGAGTCCAAAGCCAATAGCCATAAAGTGCCATGCCCATATAATAGATATTCAGCATCGACTCCATCAGCAATGCTACTTTCCAAAACAACACAGTGTAAATGGCAGTGCTGGTAAATGCCGCGGCCCAGCACCATACGCTTGCCTTCATTGCCAGTAGCAAATACGCCATGGCTAATACCACAGCAAGTGCTTCCCACGCGGTCATCACATGGACTTCCCCAAGGGCGGCATTAACACTATTGACTAGCGTTAACCATAAATCTGTCATTGCCTTACTCTCACGATAAATCGCATTCTAAAAACCTGTAGGCTTGAGCCGTAATTGTGTGAGTCAGCCTTAGCTTAACCACTGATATCGCGCAGTGGCTTAGCTCATTAAAGGCGCTACTCGCTGTGGGCTAAATTTAGCTCGCCACCAATAAACTTACACACAAACACGGCTTTGCCCCACTTCTCATGGGCGGCTTGCATTTCGGTGGCCAGCATCGCCATCACGTCCGAATAGTCGCCGCACACTTGGGTCGCCATCGCATTGGTAACACGTTGAATCGTGGGATAACTGTCTAAACGATGAATAAACCATTTAATTGGATCGAGGTAGTTTTCATTAAAAGGATACATGCTAATTTCGGCGGTCAGTTTCATCTTCAATCCTTATTTCAAATACTTATTATAAAAATAGCCGCACCGTGAAACGGTATAGCATAGCACTTCAAGTATCTCTCCACAGCGCGGCTAGCTTGGGTACTACATAAACTTAACGTTCAGTGTTACCCCAATTTGGCGTGGATCGCCGTAACGGATATATTGTTTTTCCGCCCAGCCATTATCGGGCTCATTACCAAAATAGAAGCCACGAACGCCATATTCTTCATCAAATAGGTTGCGGCCCCATAAATACGCTGACCACGCACTTGCCTCATAACCTAAACGCGCATTCACAACAGTATATGGCTCGGAGCGCGAATCGTTACTGTCTGAGTAGTAAAACTCGCTCTTACCACTCATATTCAAGTTGGCAAACCAACCCGAATTCGCACGATAAGTGCCGCCTAGGCTATAGGTTAAGTGCGGTGAATGGGCCAGATCGCGCCCCGTTAAATCCACATCAGTACCGTATTTATCTTGATATTGGTAATTACCGTAAGCAGTCTGTAACCAACCAAGGCTTGAGTAAAACTGGAGATTATCCGTGGCATACCAAGTTGCATCCAGCTCGGCACCGTAGTTGTTTGAGCTACCCGCATTTTCAGTGTAGAGAATAAACCGTTGTGGCTTATTAGGATCTTGCTGGGAAGCCGCCACTTGCTGATCCTGTCTATCCATATAGAACAGCGCCAGATTAGTATCGATAAGCCCTTCAAACCAATGGGATTTTAAACCGATTTCGTAGTTGTATAAGGTTTCCGTATCAAACTCTTTTTTATCATTGAGTTCGACTGGCAAGGTCATATTAAAACCACCAGCCTTGTAACCTCGCGCCACACGGGCGTAGACATTGTGGGACTCATTGAGCACTTTACTCAGCGCAATATGGCCGCCCCACATGGTTTCACTCGGATCAAAATTATCATTGTTAGTGTCGGAGTAATGACTATTACGACGCTCCACACGCAGCCCAACAGACAAGGCATAGTCAGCACCTAAATCTGTGTCCAGCTGACCAAATACGGCGTAATTGGTTGCTTCATATTCAGAATCTAACACCTCATCAGGCCAAGTATTATATTCAGAATACAGTTGGTTATCTTCTTTAAGGTTCATCGCATAAACCCCAAGTAACCAGTCGGTTGAGTCTGCAAAAATACGGCCTTGGTCGGTCGAGCTTAAACGGAACTCTTGGGATAAGGTTTTACGCTGACCGGTTTTGTCCCAGAAGTAATCGTACTGACAAGGGGCGAGATTGCCCTCATCCTCACATTGCTTGGATGCCCAATACTCAGGGTTTGCCCAATCGCCATCGTAACTATAGTGGTGATCGGTATTGGCAAATGACGTCAGCGAGGTCAACTCAAACTGCTCTGCCCCAGAATATGTCGCTTTAAAACCTGCGCCGGTGGTGCGCTGGCTATCGACACCCGGTTGATCAGATAGGGTGTTTGTCGGATCGTTGGTCAAACTCCAGACATCATAACCGTTATCAAAATCGGCATGCAGCAGAGTTAAATCCAGTTGCAGATCATCGGTGGCATACCAGCGTAATTTCGCGCGGCCAGTAAATTCATCACGGCCATTAGTATCTTCTTTATTTAAATACAGATTATCGCGATAACCGTTTTGCTGATGTTGCTGCAGTGCCACACGGTACAGCAATTTGCCGGAATCGCTTAAGGGACCAGAGCTAAAACCACTGAAGGTTTGTAGATCGTCATTACCTAAAGAAACCTCAGCGCCATGTTCAAACACATCGGTTGGGTCATTACTTTTAAGGTAAATTAAGCCCGCTAACGCATTGGCGCCATAGCGGGTTCCCTGCGGGCCGCGTAACACTTCAACCTGTTGCAGATCGTACATGCTCGACACCATGCCGATACCGGATAAATCTATATCATCAACAATATAACCAACGGATGAGTTAGGTGCGCCTTGATATTGCTCCTGCTCACCCACGCCACGGATCTGAAAATACTTGGGGCGAGAACTACCACCTGACCAGTTAAAGTTAGCGATGGAGTTCATCACATCTTCAAAGTGCTGGGCGCTTTCATCTTGAATTTGCTGGGCATCGATAACGGTAATGCTTGAAGGCATTTTTTCTAGACTGGCACTGCGAAAATCCGCCGTAACCACCATGATTTCCATATCATTATTGGGATCAGGTTTGTCGATAGCATCAGTTTGTGCCCATGCCGACGCACTTAACGCCGCAGAGACGGCCAGCGCTAATGGTGTACGAGTTAACGATATCGTGAAGATTGAAGATTGGTTGTTAGACTTTTTGTTAGACATAGGACCTCAAATACATGTTTGAGATCCGGCAACGAATAAGCGATTCAGAAGTGTGCTGTTGATTGGCCCATTCCTACGCCGGTATTAGCCGGATCAGGTTCTAAGGGTTCGTCTGATGACATCTCAGTCTGCCGAATGTTGGCAAACACCCCTTGGCGGCGCTTAGTATACATGACGAAAATAATAAAGTAGACACACTTGTGCCGGCGATATCCTGAAATATCACTAAAACCGTGTCTTTCTACACAATGTTAAAAATCTTATGCCAAACGCCCGCAATCCCAATGCCTAAAATCGCCAGTCAACTCCTTTGGCCCATTTGACCGTTTATCACGATAATGTTATAGAAGGCCGCCATTTTACATAGGATAAGAGGATCACACTCAATGCAGCTAAAACCGTTAGCCAAAGGACGTTATAGCCAGCGATGGGAGCAAGACTATCCCCTTATTGAAGCGGTGATACTCAGCTGTATCAGCGAAGTTAAAATGCTTAAAAAAGGCGCTCACCTCATGACACAAGGTGAAGCCATGACCTCACTGGTGTTGGTAAAACAAGGGCGCGTGTCGCTTGGCCATACCGCCAGAAATGGTCGATGTTTTCAATTGGGGACTATCGATTGTGATTCGCAACTCTTTGGTGAAATGGAGTTTTTTACTCAGTATCACTGCCAGTTGGATATTATTGCTAATGAAGCCTTAGAAATCATGGTCATAAGCGCCGAAAAACTACAACATTCCCTCGGCCAGCACCCACAGCTAGCGTTATTTTTTGCCAGCGCCATTGCTATTGACTACCAAGACACCGTCGATATTTTTACCCGGCGCCTGCTGTATCCCATCAGCTATAACGTGGCATATGATATTTACCACGAATATTTAAATGATTTACCCGTTGATGGCTTTAGTAAGCGTTATTTAGAAGCGGAGCGATTTGGTACAACCGATCGCGTTTACCGACGGGCACTACAGTTGCTTGAAGAACGTGGCCTGATTGAACGCAATAAAGAAGGCATAAGGATTAAAGATCTCAATGCCCTTAAACAATTCGTTGAAGCTGCGATATAACCAAATAAAAAAAGCCCACTCTCGAGGTTATTTATTCGCAAGAGTGGGCCAAATCAATTAACGTCGCAAATGGACTTTAGGCCGCAGCAGGTTTCATTCGGCCTGAAACAATCAGCATGATAAATATCGCAACATAAAGTAGCGGAATAACATACATCACCGTTTGCAATCCAATAATACGTTCAAAGAATGAGCTAATGGCGGGACTAAACATCGCCCCCGTGCTGCCGCTGATCAGAATATAAGACACATTTTTACTGCTCGCCTTTTTAACAAAAGACACACCATAAGCAATAAATGCGTTGTAAAGAGCTGCGCACACAAAGCCATAACCATAGGTTAAATAACCGATCCAATTAAGCTTATCAGTTGTCACAATCATAAAGGTGATGACCATAGCAAGACCGATAATTGCGACTAGAAAATGGTGGATTTTTACCCGAGTCACAATCAGCGTCGAAATTAACGCACCAATCAGTGCAGCTGACCAATATTGAGTAATAATATTGCCCGCGTCTTCAAATGGAATATCAAATTTTTGCTTAACAAATAAAGGGGCCCAGGTTAAAAACGTATACAGCGCCAACATACCTAAAAATAACCCAATACCACCGCTAATAATGCCGAAATTCCATTCAGATTGTTGCTTATCTTCCGTATTCGATGATTGCTCACATAGCGAAAAATTAGTGAACAAAGTAATAATCACGGTTCCTAACGCGACTAAACCTACGGCTAAGTAACTGTAACTCCAAGACAATGAACTTGTGAGTGCGTAAGTTGTGATTAAAGGAAAAATAACTCCCGCAATATTAAATGTGGCATCTTGCACGACGAGCATGGTGCTTTGTAATTTCTCTTGCCACACTGATACCACTATCGTTCCCGCAATACATAGCCCCACACCGCCGCAAAAACCAATCAAGGTCATGGCTATCATCACCACTTGTAGCGAAGCGGTAAGATGTAACGCGACAGCACACAATGCCACTAGGCTGTAACTAATTAAGGTAATTCGCTTGATACCCAATTTTTCAATAAAGAAAAAAGCGGCAATAGTCCCCGCCAGTGCGCCGCCATTAAGCAAGGAGAATATTGAAGCAACGTCATTCACGTTTGCTGCAAATTTATCCGCTATGGGTTCAATCAGCATCCCAAATTGAGTGGCAAAGCCCGCCATTATAAAATTAGCGAGAAAACTAATTGCGGTTAAGGTGATTTTATTATTCATTTTGTCATTCCATCAGTGAAATGCTAAGGGTACAAAGGATAGCGTTAACCCTAATTAAGCGCGGTTTCTAAGGCGAGCTCGATCATATTATTAAAGGATAATTGACGCTCTTGCGCCGTGGTTTCTTCACCAGTTAAACAGTGGTCCGACACGGTCAGAATGGCTAAGGATTCAATTCCCTGTTGATGTGCCAAGCCATAAAGTCCTGCCACTTCCATATCAATACCTAACACCCCGAAACGCTCAAGCGCCGGGATCATATCTTCGTCGGGATCATAGTAAAGATCGCCACTAAATACGTTGCCAACTTTCACGCTAATACCTTTTTCATTGGCTTTGGTATAGGCTTTGTGCAGTAAGGAAAAAGTGGCTGAGGTCGCCATTTGGTAGCCACTGCTGCGTTTAGCATTCGTTGGGGAATCTGTGCCAGCGGCTTGAGCTAAAATCACATCGCGCATTTCGACATGCTGTTGGGTCGCCCCTAAACTGCCGATACGAATAATACGTTTAACGCCGAAAAAATTAATCAACTCATGGCCATAGAGCACCATAGATGAAATACCCATACCATGGCCCATCACCGAAATGCGTTGTCCTTGGTAATAACCGGTGTAACCCAACATATTGCGAACGTTAGTCACTTCTACGGCATCGGTAAGATAGGTTTCAGCGATATATTTCGCCCGCAGTGGATCGCCTGGCATAATAACAGTTTCAGCAAAATCAGTGGGTTGTGCATTAATATGAGCCGTCATAGGTCTATCCTCATGTGGTAATATGCAGATAGTAGTGCTCAAACACGAAATATTTTTAGGACTAAAGTCCGGATTTTCTCTTGCTTAACCCCTTTTTTGTTAAAAGTGGATAATTTGTCGCAACGTTTACACTTAGCATTATAAAACTCAGTAACAAAATACAACTTAACACATTGTATTTTATGCAAATAAAAAAGACTCACTCCCGAATAGAGTAAGTCTTATTAAAATATCTTTTATCTCAAAAATGCAGAAAACTCGGTACAAACTCAACAAATCCAACAGCCATCTAGTTTGAATGGGTCTCGCGCACATAAACGTCAAATTTTACCACTTGGGCATTTGGTGCCACAGCCGATACTTGCAGCTGTTGTTTGCCGTGTAATTTCACCGATTTCCAACTGGTAGCTTCATCTTCGATAGTAAAGCCGCTGGCATCATACCAAGTGAACTTGTATTGCACTCGCATATCGCTTGAGGACTTGCTGACGATCAAGGCCGAACCTTGGATAAGATCACCGACGCGGCGCGCCTCTACCCCATCGACACTGATATCACGGGCGAAACTCTTGCTATCGACACGGGTTTCTCCCAGTGAGTTCACCGAAATACCCGCCGTATTAGAGCAGGCGCCGAGTGTCAGTGCTGCTGCCAAGATTAATCCACTGTAAATTGCTTTCATTTTGTTTTCCCTCACTCACAAAAACCTAGGTGCCGAACAACGGATGGGCAATGACACTACGCGACGCCAGCTGAACTTATGCTTAACGTGCTCATCATGCCCCGCGCTCGCGATTAATCGATCAAAAAGTGCGCCCTTGCGGTAGCGATAAGCTGCTTACGATTGGTTTGCCAACAATTGATATTCACATTGGCGACCCGTCGCCCCTGACGGGTGATACGACATTCGGCGAAGCTGTCTTTATGCAGGCCTGCTCGCAGGTAATCAATCGAGAAATCGACCACTTTTGGCACTTTTGCCGTTTGCATAAACACCATTAATTGCACTATGGCTGACATTTCCATAAAACCAGCAATTACCCCACCATGAATCGCGGGCAGGATGGGATTACCGATATTGTCATCCTTAGCGGGGAGTTTGAAAATCAGCTCATCGCCAAAGCGCTCGACCTTCATGCCAATAAATTTAGCATAAGGCACATGTTCGAGCAGATGACCAAAGTCGTTCAACTCGGTAGCGCGTTTTACAATTCCCTGCACATCGAGGGTTTTCGGCTCGGCCGGCTTATTTGAGTTCATCTGTCTCTCCAAAAGACGGTACGGCTTCTCCCATCAAGGCTTGTCTAAAGGCATCGCCGACCATTTCAGGGCTGATACGCATAAAGGAGCCCACCGCATGGGCGATAGGATCATCAATGCTGTCCTGATAGGCGATGGCGCGGGTAAAGGCGATATTGGATGACAATTTATAGCACTCGGCAAAGCCGTAAACTGGTTTATGGGGCTGCGCGGGCTTCATATAATCGACGCGTAAGTCGAGGGTGGGCGAAATCTCTAAGGATTGATATTTTTGAAAAATAGCACTCACCACCGCGCTGCCACAGGCGGTGTCCATCAGGGTGGTGATCACCCCGCCGTGGATAACACCCGTATCGGGATAACCAATTAACTCCGTGCTATAGGGCAACTCAATCAGTACATGGTGCTCACTGGCTTCGAGCACGGTTAACCCTAAGCGACGGCACTGGGCGAGCTGATCGACAAACCGCTGCGCCATTTGAGTCAGCGGAAAAAACTCAGGATTTACCTTCATTGACCTTGGCTCAACATGGGTCCCAGTGGCTCTCCGCCGACGAGATGAATGTGAATATGGTACACTTCCTGTCCGCCATGTTTATTGCAGTTCATGATCAAACGATAACCGTCTTTGGCAATCCCCGCCTCTGCTGCCAGTTTGGCTGCCACAGTCATCATCCGGCCGAGTGCTGGTTCATCCGAGGCTTTCATATCATTTGCGGTTGGGATCAAATGATTCGGCACAATCAGAATATGGGTTGGCGCCTTTGGCGAGATGTCTCTAAAAGCAGTCACCAGCTCGTCTTGATACAGAATGTCGGCGGGAATTTCGCGGCGGATAATTTTGCTGAAAATGGTTTCTTCGGCCATGGGGAGTCCTCCTTGGGTTAATTGGGATAGTATACTAGCAATTCAACACTTTGTGTCTCCAGATATTTTGCGTTTCATTTGCCTGTTGTGCGTATTTTTGGCAGCATGACGCCCATTAAAACGCAGCGGTTTTACAGGATAAATTATGATCCACTATCACATCATTCCCGTCGATCCCAAGGCGCACTTGTTCGCCGTTACCATGACGGTACAAAAGCCCCACCCTAAGCAAGTTTTTAGTCTGCCCGCTTGGCTTCCCGGCAGTTATATGGTGCGGGATTTTGCCAAGAACATTATCGACCTTAAAGCCACAGACGATAACGGCGAGCCGCTTAAGCTCATTCAACTGGATAAACAAACCTGGTCGGTCGAACATCAATGCACCCAACTGACCTTAACCTATCAAGTTTATGCTTGGGACCTGTCGGTACGCACCGCGCATCTGGATCTGACCCACGGTTTCTTTAACGGCAGCAGTGTATTTTTAGCCGCCCATGGCTTTGAGGCAGGCTTACACACAGTGACTATGGCGGCGCCGACCGAGCCGAGCCTAAATGAATGGCGCCTTGCCACCAGCATGACACGTCAAAGCGGTGATGAATTTGCCTTTGGTGAGTTTTGCGCGCAAAGCTATGACGAACTTATCGATCATCCAGTTGAGATGGGTCTGTTCACCCACGCCAGTTTTGAAGCCTGCGGCGTAAGACACGATATCGTGTTAAACGGTCGCCACCGCGCCCATATGCCTAGACTCTGCCAAGATTTAAAGGCGATTTGCGAGTATCAAATCAAGCTGTTTGGCACGCCAGCGCCCTTTGAGCGTTATCTGTTTATGACGACAGTACTCGACAATGGCTTTGGTGGTTTGGAACATAGGGCATCGACAGCACTCATGTGCTCACGCAAAGATTTACCGCTGTCGATGGATGCGCCGATAAATAACGACTACCGCACTTATTTATCGCTCTGCAGCCATGAATATTTCCACAGCTGGAACGTTAAGCGCATCAAGCCGGAATGCTTCTTACCCTATCAACTCGAGGCGGAAACCTATACGCCACAGCTGTGGGCCTATGAGGGCATCACCTCCTATTATGATGATTTCCTCACCTATCGCGCAGGCTTAGTGGATGAGCAAAGCTACTTAGATATGCTGAGCGAAACCTTTACAAGGGTGTATCGCAGTCAAGGCCGCTTTAAACAAAGCATTAAGGACTCGAGCTTTAACGCTTGGACTAAGTTCTACAAACAGGATGAAAACGCCCAAAACGCCATTATCAGTTATTACACTAAGGGCGCCCTGTTTGCCCTGTATCTGGATTTAACCCTTAGAAGCGAGACCAAGGGAAAATATAATCTCGACGATCTAATGACCATTCTGTGGCAGGAATATGCCCTGCAAAACCGAGGCACCACAGACGAAAGCCATCAAAGGATTGTTGAACGCTTATTGGGGCGTGATTGCCAAGATCTCTTCGCCTATTTAGACAATACCGACGATATCCCACTGGCACCGCTACTTGCAGAGTTTGGGGTTGAGTTGACCTTACGCGCGAGCAATGGTGCGCAGGATGTCGGCGGTGGCTCGGCCAAAGGGTATGAGATTGCCTTTGGCGCTAAAACGCAAGCTGCGCCAATGGGCCTTAAAGTGACGACTGTCGCCCAAGGCAGCCCTGCGCACCTTGCGGGCTTAAGTGCCGGAGACATCTTAATTGCGGCGGATAATCTACAGGTAACAGCCCAATTTGAAGCGCAGCTTCAACAATACCCACTCGGACAACGCTTAAGCCTGCATTGGTTTAGACGCGATGAACTGATGACAGGAGAACTGATTATTGCAGAGGCGCCTAAGGATACGGTTGCCTTAAGTATCACAGATAAAAACAAACTGCAGGCTTGGTTAGGTCGTTGATCTTTAATCTATTAGCCTTTAATGCACTAATTTTTAATGCATTAGTTTTTAATGCAATAGTCCTTAACCCATAAAGCACAAAAGGGGCAATCGTATCGAGGATTGCCCCTTTTTATTTGATTCTTAAGTTGTTCAATTGAATATTGGCTTAGTGGCCCCATCAACAACGCGTTACACCACCACATCGTGTAAGTAGGTTTGCGCCCATGCAATGGCTTGCCCACGGCTTGACACACCAATCTTACGGAACACACGGTACAAGTGAGTCTTAATGGTGCTCTCACTCACAAACAATTGATTCGCGATATCGAGGTTAGTGCTGCCAGACAAGAGGGCTTGTAACACTTCGCGCTCACGGATGGTTAATGGCTCGGTATCTTCGAATAGTCCAAAGTCATCATTCACCCCGTTCACCAATTGGATAGGGATCACCCTGTGTCCGCGCAGGATGTTGGAAAGGCCAAGGCTGATTTCAGTCAGTCCTGCATCCAGATAAAACACCCCTGCCGTAGTCGAGGCTTGCATCAGGAAGCGGGCATCAACTTGTTTAGGGAACTGGATATAAACGACTCGCACACTCGGATGTTCGCGGGCAAGCAAGCGTTGAAATTGATAGGCTTTTTGAAGATCGACGGTGGAAAGGTCAATCACCACCATAGAGGCTTGGTTATCTTTGATTTGATCGCACATCTCATCCGGGCTGACTTGCGACAGCTTAACGAGAAACTCCTGCGGCCAGCGTCCGGCCAGCAATTCCATCAGAACTTGCGATCTTGACACTACAATCCAATGTAATATTTTGAACATCCTGCTCACTCCCTGTCTGGTTAACGATTATTCATTTTGAGAGGAGAAACATCTCTCAATACCACTTCAACATCCGTTCAATAGACTTCCAAGTCTACCGTGCACACGATATTAGCATTAGATAAAACAGATTCAAAAGACTTACGATAAAAATATTTACCGTACGCAAATCAAAAACTTCTGCAACTTTAGCACTGAGCATTGTCAATCAGAAGGCTGAATTTAAACTGAAAATAATGCGCTATTTTGAATAGAAAGGCGTAAGATCAAATCAACACAAATCATAAGGAAATACTATGTCCAACCCACAGCCAAACTCTATTGAAATGCAGTCCTATCGCGTGTGGGACAGACCTACGCGTCTGTTCCACTGGATTAATGTCATCCTCGTACTCGCCCTGCTTATCGTTGGCGGCATGATGATGTTTCGCAGCGACTTAGGCATTACCGAACTCTCCGGCAAAATTGGGCTTAAAACCCTGCACGTCATCATTGGCTATGGCTTTGCAATTAATTTACTGATCCGCCTGGTTTGGGGTTTTATGGGCAATAAATACGCTCGCTTTAGTCATATGTTCCCCAATGCCAATAGCAAGGCCGAGTTACAAAGCTATAAAGCGGAACTTGCCGCGGGTAAAAATCCCCAGTATCTAGGCCACAATCCTAAGGGGAAATTCGCCGTACTCGCCATCATGCTCTTGCTAGTCACCATAATGATCACAGGCCTGATCCGCGCAGGTACTGATATTTACTATCCGCCGCTCGGCAGCACAGTACAAAGCTACTTAGCTGCAGTGGATGTTGAGCCAAGTAGTTTAAAACCCTACGATGCCACAGGCGTAGATACCGATAAAGCCAATGCTATCAAGCCCATGAAGGGACTGGCAGGTGAAGTACACGTTTACGCCGTGTATTTATTAATGCTCCTTATCGTGCTGCATGTGTTTGCAGTGGTCTATACCGAAATCAAACGTCAACCCGGGATCATTTCGGCCATGTTTTCCGGCAAAAAACTGATCCAAGGACAACCCAAGGACGAATGAGGTCAACTCAATGAGCATAAAAAACGCCAGCATTTGCTGGCGTTTTATCAAGCTCAATCTGAAGTCAAACTTACTTCTTCAGAATAGATGCCGGAGTACGGCCATCGTCGTGACAGCTTTCACAGGTAGGTTTTTGACCTACGTTCATATCGTGTGGCGCATGGCAATCAGCACAGACTAAATTGCCATCGTGTGGCTTATGTACTGCGTCCATTTCAGAAAGCTTACCATGGCAGCTTTGGCATTGTTCAAACTCATAGGCACCATCAGCAGATGGCGTACCATCTTTATGACAGCTTTCACAACCACCAGATTCAGCGTGGAAGTCAGATAATTTTTGATCCGCGGCAAATGCGGTTGGCGACAGCGCTAGCGCTGCAAGACTTGCCCCGAAAAGCACACTTAATAGTTTTTTGCTCACAATTGTATCCTCCAATGGTGATTGACAGTGGAAATTCTTGTCAGGGGTGACTTCCATCTTGCAACCAATGTAAATAGCACGACTCGATTTAACTTAGCTAAGGATTGAGTAATAAGCAACACAATCTTATGCAAAGTAACTTTATCAATATACTCAAGGGTAAAATGTGCGCTGCATCATGTAACCACATGCTTATATAAGAGTTTTACATTGTCACAACCTACCAATTACAACTAAAAGCCTCCCTAGCTTAATCATCAGCAAAAGAAAAGCCCTAATAAAAAAGGAGACCCTAGGTCTCCTTTTGGTGAACGTTTGGACTCAATTAACGAGTTTGTAAAGCCGCAATACGCTTCTCTAGAGGTGGATGGCTCATCATTAACTCAGCCATTGAACGCTTGCCGTTAATACCAAAAGCAGACATTTGTGCTGGCATTGCTGAGCTTTCTGGGCCTTGGCGTAAACGCTCAAGTGCTGCAATCATCTTATGCTTGCCCGCTAAGCGAGCTGCACCTTCGTCGGCACGGTATTCACGAATACGTGAGAAGTAAGCCACGATAATTGATGCCAAAATACCAAACAACATATCAAGAACAAATACCACTGCCATATAAGCAAACATGCCCAAACCTTCGCCTTCTTCATCATTGCTCGAGACGAAGTTGTTGATAATGCCTGCAACAACACGCGCCGCGAAGATTACAAAGGTGTTCACCACGCCTTGGATTAAGGTCAAAGTGACCATATCGCCGTTAGCGACGTGGCTTACTTCGTGGGCAAGTACGCCTTCGACTTCGTCTTGACTCATGCCATACAACAGACCTGTACTCACGGCAACTAATGAGTTGTCCTTACTTGGGCCAGTTGCAAATGCATTCATCTCCGGCGATTGGTAAATTGCCACTTCTGGCATTTTAATCCCAGCTTGCTGGGCTTGGCGGGCAACCGTCTCCACTAACCAACGCTCAGTGCTATCACGTGGGGTGGTGATTACTTCACAACCCATGGTCTTTTTCGCCATCCATTTTGAAATCGCTAAGCTGATGAAGGCTCCGCCGAATCCAAAAATCGCAGCGAACACTAAGAGTCCACCCATAGTAGACGTATTCACGCCTAGAATAGACATTACAATTGAGGCTACTAGCAACACGGCTAGGTTAGTCGCAATCAATAAAAATATACGCTTCATATCAGCTCCTTTACGGCACAAAGGTGCCATTTATTTTGTTCAAAGACATAATATGTCCAATTAATCGAAATTCAAGGGGTAAAGGTAAGAGTTTTTCTAATCGCTAATTTTTCTCTCAATTTAGACACAGCCTTTCATGGCTCGTGAGTCTAGGGACAGTCTATTAAGCCAAACTTAAATCTAGGCGCTGTCAGTGTTACAGCCAAATTCATGTGTGTTTATCTATGTTTATCGTAATTAAACTTTGTTAACATGCCTGCACATTCTGAGATTTAAGGATAAAAAAATGACCGTTAATGCCCTACTGCTAAGCAGTTCACGTGTTGGTGACACGCCTTATCTTTCCCATGCGCTGCCTTTTATCAAACCACTTACCGCTCACGCACAAAAATGGATTTTTATCCCTTATGCAGGGGTAAGCATGAGCTACGACACCTACTTAGCCTCTGTAGTGACGGGACTCAGTGAGCTTAAACTCGATATTAGTGGTATTCATCAACACCCTGATCCGCGCCAAGCGATTAAAGATGCCGACGGTATTTTAATTGGTGGCGGCAACACTTTTCATCTTTTGCATGAGTTGTATAAGTACGATCTTGTGCAGCTTATTCGTAATGAAGTCCTTAGCGGTAAGCCTTACATTGGTTGGAGCGCAGGGTCAAATGTATCTGGATTAAGCATTCGTACAACTAACGATATGCCGATCATTGAACCGCCATCATTCGCGGCCCTAAACATAGTGCCTTTTCAGGTAAATCCACATTATTCAAACTACCGTGCACCAGGACATAACGGTGAAACTCGAGCTCAGCGATTACTCGAATTTACCCGTGTCGATCCGAACACGCCCGTCATTGGCATTGTTGAAGGCAGTGCGCTATGGCGACAGGGAGACACTTTATCACTGTTGGGTGATAATCCTGCCTATTTATTCTGTGGCGAACAGCAGGAGCTCCCTATTCCCGTAGGTAGCGATTTATCTCATTTGCTAAAATAAGATCTCGTTAGCGGCATTCATCGTGGTAAATAGGGTAACATTCACACTAAGCTAACCACTTAACATGCAAATGCCGCTCCTTTAAGAGTTGAACGCGACAAAAAACTAGACTGATTTATTGACCTTGCCCGCTATCAATATCCTTTCATCATGCAAGGATCGGCATATCTCCCGCAGGAGAAAAAACTTGCACCACTTAAGTATCTGCACTAATTTCGTTGTCGAACACCTTGATAAACAAGATTAATTTTTGCATTTACCCCTAGCTACATTCTGAAACAAATTTTCTAAGTTATTTAAAATTAGGGAGTTATGACCAAGGCACAGGAGTATTTTTTTACCCTTGGTCCATCCAAGTGAGGAGTTTTCATTTTGCGACTGCATTCAACATTGAACCATTCAACCCCGATGAACGGTCATAAAAAGACCAAATTAACACTTTTTTTTGGGTCTATACTGGCCGGCATAATGAGCATCAGTAGTTTAGCCCCCGCCTATGCCGCCAATGCAAGCAATGATAAAAAAGCTAAGGCATTCTCCCATGACACCGTCGTTGAGTTAGCACAGCAACTGGCTCAAAAACCCTTCAAAGAAGCTAGAAAGGCTCCGAAGGAACTGATCGACTTAGATTACGCCACTTATGGCAAGATCAATTATCAAGAAAACGCTGCGATTTGGGGCGGAACACCCACTAAGTTTTCAGTGCAACTTTTTGCGCCCGGTTTTTTATACAAAAATTTGGTGGATATTGATGTCGTTGAAAACAGCCGAGCTTTTCCTATCGAGTTAACAGAATCTTCCTTTAGTGTGCCCAATGATACCATTGAGAAATTGCTCACGCAGGTAGGACAATATGCAGGCGTTCGACTTCATTACCCTATCAATGACGATGAAGTCAAAGACGAGTTCATTATGTTTCAAGGGGCAAGCTATTTTCGTGCATTATCCAAGGGCCAAACCTATGGATTATCAAACCGCGGGTTAGCCATTGATGTTGCCCAACCTAAAGGTGAAGAATATCCCTTATTTAAACGTTTTTGGATAGAGCGGCCCTCTAAATATCAAACAGCGATTGTGGTACACGCATTGTTAGATAGTCAGAGTGTTACAGGTGCCTATCGCTTTGGTATTTATCCCGGAGCACCGACACGAGTTGACGTCGATGTCACCCTCTTTCCGCGCCGAGATATCGCCCACGTTGGCCTAGCACCACTGACCTCCATGTTTCTTTATGGTGGTTTAGATACGCCTGACAAACCCGATTATCGTCCTGCTGTACATAACTCTGAAGGATTACAAATTGATCGAGGTAACGGTGAGCGTTTATGGCGACCACTCAATAACCCAAACAAACTGCAAATCAGTGCCTTTGGTGACGAAGATATTAAGGGTTTTGGCTTAATCCAACGCCATCGTAACTTCGACTACTATCAAGATCTTGGTGCGAACTACCAACAACGTCCTTCTGCATGGATTGAACCATTAAACGATTGGGGTAAAGGGCAATTAATACTGCTTGAAATTCCATCAAGCGCCGAAACCAATGATAATATCGTCGCCTATTGGGAACCTCAGGGGGGATTAAAGCAGGCTGAGCCCTATCGCTATTCCTACCGAATTACAGCGTCTAATGACAGCCCTAGTTTTACAAACAAAGCACGGGTAATTCGTAGCTCTAAGGGACAAAAACAGGCTAAAGGCAAAGAACTCCTTATCGACTACAGCAATATCAAACCACAAGATATTGAAAAAATTACAATTGATGCCAGTATCAGTAAGGGTAAAATCCTCTCATCTCGGATAGTAGCTCACCCTGAAATTAATGGTGCTCGGATCTTCATTACGTTTGAGCCTGAAAGTACCAATGTGGCAGAATTGCGCATTCAATTGCGTAAAGATGAAAAACCTGTCGCCGCTACTTGGCTATATCGCTGGAACAGTGATGATTGGCCCTAGGTCGATAAACTAAGACTCGATTTGCGCTTTGCTTAACACCATAAAAATCGCCGGAAATCCGGCGTTTTTTATGGGTAAAATCAATATTTCCACACTCATAATAATAACCTTACAGTTAAGCAGTTTAATATTTCCGATAACTTATCACAGTATTTTTCGGAATAAGTAGGATTATTTTTCTCTAACAAAAATAGGGATTTTCAGTTCCAGTTTTTGAATCCTATTTAGCATCTCATAACATTTACACCCCAATCCTACGGCGTTATATTAGCCTCTCAAAAAAACTGAATATTCACACAAGCTACGTTTTTATAAGATATCTACCTATTGTGCTCATCCTATTCAGTGTTTAGTTATTTTTCGCATCATCAATATGTTAGAGAAAAAATGAAGTTACCTACATTAAATGCTGCGTATTTTCGTAAGCCAACGACAATATTGTTAATTACAAGTACGTTACTTATCTTATATTATTTATTACCAATGATTGGACGAGCATTTTGGCTAGCCTTAGTATTACTCAGCTATTTGCTGATTTAACATGTAAACAAGATGCTAACATGGCGATAAAGGTTAACATTCATCTTAATATTCTCCATTAATCTCGCTTGATAATGCTAAGTTTCTTCAACCTATCAAATCTAGCTGACTCATCATCTAGACGGATATTTATGTTATGCCATTTTCACACTTGAAATCAGTTCTCACGCTTTCGTTACTGTTTCCCCCGAATGTCTTGGCAACTGCCGTCGATTTTAGTGACTATGGTCCTTTACGCACCTATGCGCAATCACCGGCCCAAGCAGGCAGTTTAACACCGATGTTAAGATCAGGGTTTTCGTTACCAGAAGGTCAAAAAGAGCTGCACTTATCCGCAAGTGCAGCCAGTGTTTGGGCTGAAACCGATGACTATTTTGCCGATTACTATCACAACACCCTTGAAGGAGGACTGACTTGGCAAGTCAATGATAAATGGATGATAGATACCAGTTATCACTGGCGTTTTAGTGGCGATAATCACTTAGACTCAGTAACTATGTGGTTTCATGATGCATTTGGTTTTAGTCAAAATGGTCGTGAAGATGCCGCTAAACATCAAAATCAAATATTTTCTAAAGATGGCGTTAATCAGCAAAATATCTCAGGCGAAAACCTCAATAATGTCGTCATACTTTATGTTGGCTACCAATTGTTTGAAAACCAATATCAGGGCTTATCTTTAGGAGGCAGCCTATATTATAACTATGTCGACTCAGGCCCCTTTGAAGATGAAAGCTTTGAACAAGCGTTACAGCTTAATTACAGCTTTCGTTATGAAAAACATCATGTTCATTCTACCGCAGCTGTTAGTTTTAGGCAGGGTAATGAGGTTCTTTCGGGGATAAGCTACGATAATCATGCTTATTCCGTCAATCTCGGTTATGAATATTTAACGAGTCGCCATGGCTGGTTGCTTGAATTACATCACTATCAGGGCTTACTCGAAACCGAAAATGATTTTTCAAAAGCCTCTAACGAAATATTACTCGGCTACCGTTACTATTTAGATACCAGTGCAATAGAGTTTTCTATTGTTGAAAACTATTTCAATATGGATAACAGCACCGATATTGCCTTTAATATTGGCTATCGCGTTAAGTTATAATCACAATATTTTGAAACTATGCCAATAAAAACAGAGGCGATATTGCCTCTGTTTTGATATCAAACTTATTATTTGAATAAGCTTATTTCATCAATAAGGGCTGAATATTCATAAAATTGGAGGCATGCTCCGCATCCGCCTGCTTAAGATGTGGAATACACCCGAGAAAAGGCGATACCATCATCTCTTTAAGCGACGCTAAGTTTTCATCGAACACACTCATATTGGGATCGACACAGTTTGCCACCCAACCTGCGACCGTTAAGCCATCGGCTAATATCGCTTCTTGAGTTAATAACGCATGATTTAGACAACCGAGTTTCATTCCCACCACAAGAATGACCGGTAAATTAAGCTGTTGTACCAACTCAGATAAGTAGCGCCCTTCCCCTAAAGGCAAACGCCAACCGCCCGCTCCTTCGATTAAACAAAAATCCGCCTGCGCAAACGCCGCACGATCAAGCTTGGCCAAAATAGCATCGGGGGATAAATTAACTCCCTGCTGTTTTGCTGCAATATGCGGTGCAATCGCAGATTCAAAACTAATCGGATTCACCTGCTCATAGCTCAGTTTAAGGGATGAAGCCGACATCAGTTTTAATGCATCACTGTTACGCAAACCCTTTTCAGTGATTTCACAGCCTGAGGCAACAGGCTTTACCCCAAGACTTGAGCGCGAAAACCCTGCGCGCAGAACTTCACGATTGAATGCGGTCAAGAGTGCAGTCGATACTAAGGTTTTACCGCTATCGGTATCTGTTCCTGTTACAAAAAACATGCCTTTTACCTGTTAATCTGTTGGCCAACTATGCGCCAAACCGTTGCTAGAGATTTATACCGAGCCGCCTTGGCGACGCACACGAAATTGGGCGATCTGATAGGTTAAAGGCAGGCCCTGAGCCTCACGAAATTGCTCTGCGCGTTGTTGTAAAGCCTGCCAATCGTGGCGGCCACGCAATTTACCTAAATGGGCATCGGATTCAGAAGAAGTTAGGCTCTGTACTGAGGATTGCACCGATGCGCCCACGCCTTTAATGGAATAGAGTAAGGCTTTAAGATCTTGAAAATAGACGGTCATTGGCATGAGTTTCACATCAAGAAATTGCCAATCTGTGTCGTCAAATGCCGCTTGTAAGCTTTCAAGAGATAAGAAACTGTTGACCCTCAAACCAAGATTAGATAACTGAGCCAAGCTGCCTGCCGCCACGATACTCAGGTGAGCTTCTCCACCCGATGTTAAGACTCTGGCCATTTCACTGGTTGCCGCCGAAAAATCATGGCACCACTGCAGAGCTAAATTGGAGTAAATATTATCGATGCACGCATCGGCAAAGGGTAATTGCTCGGCATTACCGCAAACACACTGTTGATAAGGGTAAGTCGCGTTAAGCTGTTGCAGCATGCCCAAAGCGATATCGAGTGCATAAACCCTCATCTCCTCGCCCATTGCTCGGTTAGCGAAATCAGTCCCCGGCCCTGCGCCAATATCAAGAATTGCGCCCTTGGCTACAAATCCCTGCAACAAACTCGCACCGCTTAAACGCTGCAAACAGTTATGCTCTTGATAGCTCTTGGCTGCTGCTGAAAACCGCTCGGCAATATGCGAGAGCTGATCTGCGGGCTCATGGGGATTAAGGCTAACGCCAAGCGGCATGGACATCTCTGGTTATTCTCACTTTTAAATCAAACGCTGATCTTTCAACTCTCAAGACTAAGCCATCGAATCGTCGGCCATAAGCAGTATCGAAAACATTGGCTTATCGCGCAGGACGCTCAGATACCCTAGGTAGTGCAACTTCGGTCAGCACTTGGGCAATCCCGTTAACGCAGCGCCGAATTGCCGCCTCGCTATGGCATGCACTCAAAGTAATACGTAATCTTGCTGAGCCTATGGGCACGGTTGGTGGACGAATTGCCCCAACCCAAATCCCCATGGCTTTTAGCTTTTGCGAAACCAGTAAGGTTTGCTCGGCATCGCCAATGATCAGAGGTTGAATCGCGGTCTCACTACCAAGAAGCGGAATATCGGCATCTTGGCATAACTGTTTAAAAATCGAGATATTACGCTGCAAATTTTGCCTAAGTTCAGGATGAGCTTCACAGTGTTCAACTGCGGCCAAAGCTAGCGCAGCATTGGCCGGTGACAGTGCAGTTGAATAAATATATTCCCGCGCATTACTCACTAAAAACGCAATCAACTCACGACTACCCAGAATTGCTGCGCCTTGACAGCCTAATGCCTTGCCAAAAGTCACTATCTGGATATCGATAAGGTTGGCAGCTGGCTGATTAAAAATATCAGACACGCCAAAGCCATGGGCATCATCGACAATTAACCACACATTATGCGCGCGGCAAAGGCTAGATAAGGCCTTAATCGGCGCAATATCACCATCCATGCTAAATACACTTTCAGTGATCAGCGCTGAAACCGTGTTTTTGGCTAACAGCCGCTCCGCACTCTCAGTTGAGTTGTGCAAAAAGCGTTTAAAATCGGCACCACTATCGCGTAAACCATCGATAATCGACGCATGGACCAGCTTATCCGCCAGCACAACATCTTGCTTATCGAACAGGGTTTTACAGAGCGTACTATTAGCGCTAAACCCTGAGCTAAAGAGTAGCGCTGCCTCAAATCCGGTTATCTGGCACAGCTTAGTTTCCAGCGCTAAATGCGCCTCATTGTAGCCCGTCACCAGTGGCGATGCCCCGCTGCCGACACCATATTGCTGTGCACCGCGGTGTAGCGCCGCAATTAATTCGGGCGCACGGCAAAGCCCTAAGTAGTCGTTACTACTGAAGTTAAGATAAGTTTGCCCCTCAAAGCAAAACTGCGGCTCAGCGTGACTTAGCACGGCATCGGTTGATAATGCTTGACGCTGCCTTAGCAAACCTTGCTCTGCTAAGGCTTGCTGACGGGCGCGGATTTTTGAACCCAGTTTTGACGCGAGTGGTGAACTCATATTCTCTTGCTCAGGATTTTCTTGCTAAACGTAAGCGCCATAAATCCTTTAGAAGGTAAAGCGCTCCAACGCTTAACGAAGCGCATTTATACACTGTGTCTATAGCGCAGCCGCATCATAAAACTGAGACGTAGCTTTATCTTGGTGAGCCGCAGCTTTAGCTAATACCGCTTGCTCATCATCGATAGTCGCGGCTGCGCCCTGCTCAGGACGTAAGCCCAGACGGCGAAACAGCCCCATATCGTCACTTTCTTCAGGGTTTGGCGTAGTCAACAGCTTGCAGCCATAGAAAATCGAGTTAGCACCTGCAAAGAAACACATAGCCTGCAGCTCGTCAGTCATGTTTTCACGGCCCGCCGATAAACGCACACGGGACTTAGGCATTAAAATACGTGCCACGGCGATGGTACGGACAAACTCCAGCGGATCTAAATCATCGAGTTTTTCGAAGGGAGTACCGGCCACTTTGACTAGCATATTGATCGGCACAGAATCCGGATGCTGGGGTAAATTCGCCAGTTGTTGTAATAAACCCGCCCGGTCTGTGGCCTTCTCACCCATACCAACAATGCCACCAGAGCAAACTTTCATGCCCGATGCGCGCACATGGCTTAAGGTATCTAAGCGGTTTTGATAGGTACGGGTGGTGATCACATCGCCGTAGTATTCAGGCGAGGTATCTAAATTGTGGTTGTAATAATCAAGGCCCGCATCGGCCAACTCGTTGGCTTGCTCGGCGCTTAACATCCCTAAGGTCATGCAGGTTTCCATGCCGAGGGCTTTCACCTCTTGCACCATTTGCTTAAGGTATGGCATGTCTTTATCTTTCGGGTTACGCCAGGCGGCGCCCATACAGAAACGCGAAGCCCCCGCGGCTTTGGCACTGCGCGCTTCGGTGAGCACGGTTTCCATCGCTAAGAGACGCTCTTTTTCAAGGCCAGTGTCGTAACGCGCACTCTGCGGACAATATTTACAATCCTCAGGACAAGCACCGGTTTTGATCGACAGTAAGCGGCTAATCTGCACTTCGTTAGGATCGTACACTTCACGGTGGATACTGTGTGCTTTAAATAATAAGTCATTCATCGGCAGCGCAAATAAGGCTTCGATTTCTTCCCGCTTCCAATCATGACGAACTTGCAACTGCGACATTGAACACCCTTTTATTTTTGTATTTTACCTTGGCTAGGATAACCTCAGCCCTTAAACTGTCAACGCCAACCAGTGATACAGGTTTACCACTGATTAATTTTCAATCAACGCTGTGAGCTTTTATGCGCAATTTACTCGATTTTGATTTTGATAGCGCCCATATTTGGCACCCTTATACCTCTATGACTCGCGCACTTCCTGTTTTTGGGGTACACAGTGCCCAAGGCTGCGAGCTGGAATTGGTCGATGGCCGTAAACTTATTGATGGCACCAGCTCTTGGTGGGCCTGCGTGCATGGCTATGGTCATCCGGCAATATTAACGGCGATGGAGCAGCAATTGCACCAACTCAGCCATGTCATGTTTGGTGGCATTACCCATGAACCCGCCATTACACTCTGCAAAAAACTGCTGGCGATGACCTGCGAGCCCCTCACTAAAGTCTTTCTGTGCGACTCAGGCTCAATTGCCGTCGAAGTTGCCATCAAAATGGCGCTGCAATATTGGCAGGGGCAAGATTTGCCTTTAGCGCAAAAAGCCCAAAAACAGCGCATTCTCACGGTGAAAAAGGGCTACCATGGCGATACTTTTGCCGCCATGAGTGTCTGCGATCCCGAAGGTGGCATGCATACCATGTTTGGTGAAGCAGTCACTAAACAATGTTTTGTCGACGCGCCGCAAACGCCCTTTGGAGAATCGTTACACCAAGACGATTTAGCACCCATGCAGCGTATATTGCGCGAGCAACATCAAGACATTGCTGCCGTGATTATCGAACCGATTATGCAGGGCGCAGGGGGCATGCGCTTCTACAGCAGCGAATATTTACGCGGCCTGCGTGCCCTGTGTGATGAATATAATGTGCTGCTTATCCTCGATGAAATTGCCACGGGTTTTGGCCGAACCGGTAAGTTATTTGCCTATGAACATGCCGACATCACGCCGGATATCCTCTGCCTAGGCAAAGCATTAACAGGCGGTTATATCAGCCTTGCCGCCACCTTATGCACGGATAACGTCGCCCAAGGCATTAGCCAATCGCCCGCCGGCGTCTTTATGCATGGCCCGACATTTATGGGCAATCCCCTCGCCTGCGCCGCCGCTTGCGCAAGCTTAGATTTAATCAATCAGCAGGAATGGCCAGCACAGGTTGCTGCCATCGAGCAGCAAATGCAGCGCGAGCTTGCCGATGCCATCGATATTCCCAGCGTAAAAGAAGTGCGCGTGCTTGGCGCGGTTGGTGTGTTAGAAATGCACCAAGCGGTGAATACCGCGGCGCTGCAGCAGCAATTTGTCGACCTAGGCGTATGGGTTAGACCCTTTGCCAACCTAATTTATATTATGCCGCCCTATGTGATAAGTTCGGCGCAGCTCAGCCAACTCACCCAAGCGATGAAGCAAGTCGCGGCCACAATTACACCATCGAAAACCACTTCGGATGACGCAAGTCGAGGCCAAAACATCTGCATCAGCCATGGCTAATCGCCATGGCTGCAAGTTATTAAGCCTTCTTGACCAGGCTTGATATCAATGCCCGCAGCGCTGCCGGTTTAATCATTTTGGCCATATAGTGATAACCGCGGCGCTGCACATCTTCCACCAGCTCTTTGCGAGTGTTCGCTGTGATTAAAATGCCCGGTAACTCTTTGCCATAGAGTGCGCGGATCCCATCCATCGCATCAACACCGTTTTGACCATCATCCAAGTGAAAATCGGCTAACACGATATCGGGCGCCACGCCTTTAAGGCCTAACTTAATCCTCGCGTCGGCTAAATCCTTGGCACAAATCACCTCACACTGCCAACGACTGAGTAAGCTCTCAAGCCCCGCAAGAATCGCCTCCTCGTTGTCGATACACAATACTTTAATCCCTGATAACGGTTGTAATAACGATGGCAATGCCTTCACCTGCGGCTGACGCACGGTTTCCCCTAAGGGAACCGTAATGGAAAACACCGAGCCACGCCCCAATTGCGAAGACACCTGAATACTGTGATTAAGTACCCGGCTTATCCTATCGGCAATCGCCAACCCTAACCCTAAACCGCTGACACTTTTACTACGTGGATTATTTAAGCGTTTAAATTCTTTAAATATTTCATGAGTTTCATGCTCATCAATTCCGCAGCCCGTATCGAGTACTTGGATCTCCAATTCGCTGCCGCGATGACGGCAACCAAACAGCACTCGCCCACCACGGGCATAACGGTAGGCATTGGTTAAAAAGTTTTGTAGCACGCGCCTGAGCAAAGAAGGATCAGAATTCACCGTCGCGCTGCAGGGGATCATCTTAAAGCGAATTTGATTGTCCGCCGCCATCGCCTCAAATTCGACCGACAGACCATTAAGTAGCTCAGATATAGCAAAGTCACGGCGGTTCACTTCGACCATGCCAGAATCCAACTTAGAAATATCCAATAAGTCGGTGAGCAACTCGCCGGCGGTTTTAAGCGAGCTATTCACATGGGATAAGGTGGTGCGTGCCTCGCGATCCAAATTAGGGTATTGGGATAACGACGCAGTAAACAATCTTGCCGCATTCAGTGGCTGCATTAAATCGTGCCCCACCGCCGCTAAAAAGCGACTCTTAGAGGCGTTAGCCATTTCTTCCTGTGCTTTGGCCTCAAGTAACTCACTATTTAGCAGAGCTAGTTCGTAGGTACGTTCTTTAACACGCGACTCGAGCGTTTCATTGGCTTCGAGCAACGCCCGTTCTTGCTCACGATATTGGGTAATGTCGGTAAAGGTCATCACAAAACCACCATCAGGCATAGGATTACCTTGAATTTTAATCACTTTACCGTCTTTACGTTGCCGCTCTGAAGTATGGGGCGTGCCATTACGCATATGCTGCACACGTTTTTCAACCTGTTGCTCTATATCGCCATCACCACAATAACCTCTGGCGGCATTAAAGCGGATCACTTCACTGATAGGCATCCCCTGCTGTAAAAAGCCTTCAGGATATTGATATAACTCGACATATTTGTAGTTCCATGCAACCAAGTTAAGGTCGCTGTCGATCACGCTCATCCCTTCGTAGGCATGCTCGATAGCGCCGCGCAGCATATCTTGACTAAGCATGATTTTGGATGAGGCTTCATCCACAAGGCTAAAGACTTCATCTAAGGCCAAGTCACGACCTTGTAAAACCGAATCCATAACTAAAGAAGCACTTGAAGCGCCGAGCACGCCAGCGAGTAAACGCTCGGTATGAGCAATCAGTTCTGGAGTCGCGGCCTTATGCCAACTGTCACTTTTAACCGCTTCGGTAGAGAAGCGACTAAAACTTTCATAGGCGCGGGTTGGACTCACAAAGCGGCTGGCTAAGATCAATAAATCCTGCTGCGAGATAGGGCCGCTTTTCTTATTGGCATTATTTTTAAGCTTACCTGGGCTGACAAAAGCACTGGCCTGAATACGCTCGGCTACCCCGGCCCTGAACCAAATCGAGCCCAACACATAACAGGCAATATTGGCAAATAACGCCGTAAGCGCATCACGCACATTCGGTGTAATAGCATCTAATAGGTCGAAATTACTAGACATTAATGTCGCTGGGCTTTGGTTACCCGTCATACCACTGAGCATGATGTAAAACCACAAGCTAAAACCCACACTGAGTCCTAAAAACACCCCTGCACGGTTACCGTGTTTCCAGTAGAGTCCACCCACTAACGCGGGTGCAAGTTGGGCAAAAGCACCAAAGGACAGCATCCCCAGATGCGATAGCGAGTCGCTGTCAGCCAGCGCCAGATAACTGCCGTAGCCCAACCCAAGGATGATGATAATCGCTAGGCGGCGGGCATTTAGTAGCATCTGCGAAAACTGGCTGAAGTTTTTCTCGCGGATATTGCCAGTACGTAACATCACAGGGACAAGCCATTCGTTACTCACCATAACACTGATTGTCACCACGGCCACAATCACCATCCCCGTCGCCGCAGATAAGGTGCCTAACAGCGCAATCACCGCCAGCAGCGGATGATCTAACGCAAGCGGTAAATTAATCACATAGGTATCAGCTGCAACGCTATCGCCCAAGATCAATTTACCCGCTAATGCCAGTGGCCCGACAAATAGGCCAAATAAGGCCAAATACAGCGGAAACAACCAACGCCCTTTAGACAAAACAGACTCATCGGCACATTCCACCACCATCACATGGAATTGGCGCGGCATACACAAAAATGCCGCCATGCCGACAAGCAGTTCAGGCATCAAGGTTTCAATACGGGGGTTTGGGTGATGAATTAACGCTTTATCACTCGCCTGCTGCCAAATATCGCCAAACCCGTCAAATACGCCAAAGCTAATCACCATCCCCACCAGCAAAAATGCCGCGAGTTTCACTAAGGATTCGAATGCGATAGCCAGCATCATCCCGGGATTATGCTCGGTAGCATCGAGCTTACGAGTGCCAAAAAGAATGGCAAATATGGCTAACAGCGCGGTGATCAGTAGCGCAATCATAATGCCATTTAAGGGGTCATCCGCGGGTTGAAATAGATTAAGGCTAAACACCATCGCCTTAAGTTGCAGCGCAATATAAGGCATGATGCCAAATAGCGCGATGAGGGTAACAATGGCCGCCAAGGTTTGTGACTTACCGTAACGGGCGGCGATAAAGTCGGCGACCGAGGTAATATTTTGCGCCTTGGACACGAGGACCATCTTGCGCAACATGCCAAACCCTAAGGTGAAGATCAGGATTGGGCCGATAAAAATCGGAATGAACGACCAAAAATCCTTAGCCGACTGTCCAACAGTGCCTAAAAAACTCCAAGAAGAACAATAAACCGCCAAGCTTAAGCCATAAATGACCACTTGCAGCTTCTTGGTCACGCCGCTAAACCAGCGCTCCGCCCCCCAGGCTAAAAGGAATAAAAGTGATACATAACAAATAGCAATAACGGCGACGACTAAGGTGAGATTCATATTTTTGCTCTTTTTTCCATTATTGTGCGATAAATAATGGCTGAAATCTAGCCAGATTTTCGAGTGCAACAGCCTAAATATAAAGGAAATTTTAAAACTAGACCAAGGTCTAATGGAGTTGACTCCCTCTTGCATACCATACTCAGACCACGCAATTTTTCGAAAGGGAAGCCCTATGAGCTCGCAGTCTCTCTACAAAGTCTCCGGCAATATCGCTGCCAATGCACTTGTAAATAACGATCAATATAAAACAATGTACCAAGAGTCGATTGTCAATCCAGAGGGTTTCTGGAGAGAGCACGGCAAACGCATCGATTGGATAAAGCCATACACTAAAATCAAAAAAACCACTTTTGACGATCATAATTTATCGATTAACTGGTTCTATGACGGCACCCTAAACGCATCGGCAAACTGTCTAGATCGCCATTTGGCGGAGCACAGCGACCGCGTCGCCATTATTTGGGAAGGCGATAACGCCAACGAACAACGCAAAATCACCTACGGTGAACTGCACACTCAAGTATGTAAATTTGCCAACGCGCTACGCAGCCAAGGCGTACGCCGTGGCGATATCGTCACGATTTATATGCCAATGGTGCCAGAAGCCGCCGTCGCGATGCTGGCCTGTGCTCGCATTGGTGCTGTGCATTCCGTTGTTTTTGGTGGTTTCTCACCCGATTCTATCGCCTCTCGGGTTATCGATGGTAAATCCAAAATCGTCATCACCTCCGATGAAGGTATGCGTGGTGGCCGCGCCATTCCGCTCAAACGCAACATCGACGATGCGTTAAAACATCCCGATGTGACCAGTGTTGAGAAAGTCATTGTGCTTCAACGCACTGGCGGCAAGATTGACTGGGTAGAAGGTCGCGATGTGTGGTGGCATTCACTGGTTGAAACCGCATCCGAACATTGCGCTGTCGAAGAAATGGGCGCAGAAGATCCGCTGTTCTTACTCTATACCTCAGGTTCAACGGGTAATCCAAAGGGCGTATTGCACACTACTGGCGGTTATATGGTGTATGCCTCCATGACCCACGAATATGTGTTCGATTACAAACCCGGTCAGATTTACTGGTGTACTGCTGATGTGGGTTGGATCACTGGCCACTCCTACATGGTATATGGCCCGCTTGCCAACGGCGCAACGGTGCTCATCCACGAAGGTGTTCCTAACCACCCAAGCCCTGCGCGTTTAGGCGAGATGATTGACCGCCATAAAGTCAATATTCTCTATACTGCACCAACGCTTATTCGTGCACTAATGGCCGAAGGTAAACAACATTTTGATAAGTACGATGGCAGCTCACTGCGCATCATGGGCTCTGTAGGCGAACCCATCAACCCAGAAGCTTGGCGTTGGTACCACGAGGTCATCGGCCACGAGCATTGCCCGATTGTCGATACTTGGTGGCAAACTGAAACAGGCGGTATTTTGATCACCCCACTGCCAGGCGCAACTGATACTAAGCCCGGCTCGGCGACTCGTCCTTTCTTTGGGGTACAACCGGCGCTCGTGGACAACATGGGTAACATTTTAGAAGGCGCAACCGAAGGTAACTTAGTGCTGCTCGACTCATGGCCTGGCCAAATGCGTACCGTATATGGTGACCATGAACGTTTCGTGCTGACCTATTTTAAAACCTTCCGTGGCATGTACTTTACCGGTGACGGCGCTCGCCGCGATGAAGACGGTTATTACTGGATCACTGGCCGCGTGGACGATGTGATTAACGTTTCCGGCCACAGATTAGGTACCGCCGAAGTGGAAAGTGCACTGGTGTCACACGAACTGGTCGCTGAAGCTGCTGTTGTGGGCTATCCCCATGATATTAAAGGCCAAGGTATTTACGCTTATGTGACCTTAACCCGCGGCACAGAAGAAAGCGAAGAACTTCGCCAAGAGCTGCGCCAATGGGTTCGCAAGGAAATTGGCGCCTTAGCAACTCCGGATCTTATCCAGTGGGCAACAGGATTGCCTAAGACACGTTCAGGCAAAATCATGCGCCGCTTCCTGCGTAAGATTGCCGCGAACGAAGTGACCAATTTAGGGGATGCATCAACACTGGCCGACCCAGCTGTGATTGAAACCTTGATTGAAACTCGCTTGAATCGCAACGAGTAATCGTTGTCCCACACTTAATCGTGATTTATCACGGTTAAGTGTTGCTTTAGCTCCTGTTCATTTGAACACCTGTCCGTTTTAGCAAGTGTTCCTTTTAATCAAGTAAACCCTGTTGAGAAAGTGCCTGATTGCCCCTTTCTCTTAGTTGCCCCTCCAACCAAGGGGCATTTTTTTGGTTCTGTGTTAAGCTTGGCGCTAAACTCAGTCGACCAAGAATAGCTAGCAGCGTGTCAGTTAATTCCAGCCCAAGCGTTACCCTCAGGGATTATCAGCAACAAGCCGTCGATGCCGCCATCGCGCATTTCAAAAAAAGCACCGATTCCGCCGTGTTAGTCCTACCAACTGGAGCAGGGAAAAGTATCGTTATTGCCGAGCTTGCCCGCATCGCCAGAGGACGCGTGCTGGTTTTAACCCATGTGAAGGAACTGGTTGCCCAAAACGCACAAAAGGTCGGATTACTGACGACCGAAGCTAGCATTTACTCCGCGGGGTTAAATCAAAAATCGACTGACGGCAAAACCGTTGTCGCCAGTATTCAATCCGCCGTGCGCGCCTTAACTCAATTCGATGAACCCTTCTCGCTAGTGATTATCGATGAATGCCACAGAGTCAGCCTCGAAAAAACCAGCCAATATCAGCAGATATTAAGTCATTTACAGCTGCGTAATCCCAAGCTGAGGTTATTAGGCCTGACTGCCACCCCTTATCGACTCGGGACGGGTTGGATTTATAAACGCCACTACCACGGCAAAGTCGGCTCGCCCGAGCTTGGGGTCTTCGAGCAGTGTATTTTCGAGCTTCCCATCCGTCCGCTGATTAAGCAAGGCTATTTAACTGCGCCCACCTTGTTCGATGGGTTAAGTGCCCAATATGACTTCAGCCAAATCAAGCCCAATGACAATGGCGAATATCCCGAGGCCCAAGTCAATGCGCTGCTGAACCACGCCGGACGCGCAACAACGGCGATTGTGAAGCAACTAATTGAATTGAGTCATCACCGCCAAGGGATCATTATTTTTGCGGCGACAGTGCGCCATGCTGAAGAAATTGTCAGCCAGCTCAACAAGGATCACAGCGAGCAAACAGCAATCGTCACGGCGCAAACGCCAGATAATGAACGTGATGAGCTTATCGAGCGCTTTAAAGCGAAGGAGCTTAAGTTCCTCGTCAACGTGGCGGTATTAACCACAGGCTTCGATGCGCCCCATGTGGATTTGATTGCGATTTTACGCCCCACCGCATCGGTGAGTTTGTTTCAGCAAATGATTGGCCGAGGCCTTAGGATCTGTGAAGGTAAAAAAGATTGTTTAGTGATTGATTACGCAGCCAATGGCTATGATTTGTATTTTCCAGAAGTCGGCCAAGCTAAGCCCAATAGCAAATCTGTCCCGGTCCAAGTGCATTGCCCTGTCTGCCAGTTTGCCAATATCTTTTGGGGATTAACCGACAAGGATGGCGATATTATCGAGCACTTTGGCCGTCGCTGTCAGGGCATTGTCGAGCATCATGGGCAAAAGCAGCAATGTGACTTTCGATTTAGGTCTAAATCCTGTCCCGATTGCGGACAAGAGAACGACATTGCGGCGCGT
This sequence comes from Shewanella sp. Sh95, assembly GCF_001308045.1. NCBI lineage: Bacteria > Pseudomonadati > Pseudomonadota > Gammaproteobacteria > Alteromonadales > Shewanellaceae > Shewanella > Shewanella sp. Sh95. Next base: position 23,785 of record NZ_LGYY01000235.1, on the reverse strand, counting down.
ATTTGCCAGCATTGCCAGTCGACCTTAATCGACCCCGATAAACGCCTTAAGCAAGTATTGAATAAGCAACACCATCATCTGTTCCGCTGCCAGCATATGACGTTAATGGATGATGCGGGCGATCTTAAGGTGCAATATCTAGACATTGACGGAAATGAGTTTAATCGGCACTTTAAGCTGCAAACGCCCGCCCAATGGCGTGCCTTGTATGCGCTGTTTATTTTCCCCCATAGTCGCACGCCAGGCATTAAACCTAAGCAATACAAAAAAGTGTCTGAGCTGATTGCCGATAGTGCCGCCTTTCGGATGCCAGATCTGTTACTGCTGAAAAAGCACACAAAAGGCTGGGATCTGCTCGAAAGCTATTTCGATTACCAAGGGCGCTATCAAACTGAAAATAAACACATCTGACATTATCAATTCGGTTAGCGCTATGGTATAAAACGCTTAAAGTAATCCTAAGGAGCTATTATGTACGTTGTTATTTTTGGCCGTCCTGGCTGTCCTTATTGCGTGCGAGCAGTACAACTGTCAGAGCAACTCGTTGAAAAACGTGATGACTTTAAATTTAGATATGTAGATATCCACGCCGAAGGGATTTCTAAAGCGGATCTCGAGAAGACTGTCGGCAAGCCAGTCGAAACGGTGCCCCAGATATTCGTTGATGAAAAACACGTAGGTGGTTGCACCGATTTCGAACAATATGTTCGTGATAACAATCTGTTAGGTTAACCCTAATACGAGATAACAAGGAGACCTGTGGTCTCCTTTTTTACTTTTGCATCAGTTGTTACATCAATAATGTTGCAGAGTAAAGCAACCCCAATTTTGCTTGTTTCATTTTGTGTTTCCCCAGTTGTTATTATTTATCCGCAGCCAATATGGACCAATTAACACCCGAGCAAAACTGACAATAAGTCTATGAGCAAAGTAGAAAATGCAGTGAAATTAAGATTTTTAGTGATGAGTAGCGAAGGAAGATTTTTACTAGGAGAGATAAAGAGTGGTGGGTCGTGAAGGATTCGAACCTTCGACCAATTGGTTAAAAGCCAACTGCTCTACCGACTGAGCTAACGACCCATCGAGTGAACGCTGATTTTACACTTCAGTAAGTGGTGGGTCGTGAAGGATTCGAACCTTCGACCAATTGGTTAAAAGCCAACTGCTCTACCGACTGAGCTAACGACCCATCTAGTGAACGCTGATTTTACACTTCAGTAAGTGGTGAATCATGAAGGATTTCAACCATTCGATTGATTGGTTAAAAGCCAACTGCCCTAGCTTTATAACATAAGCGACTGAGCTAACGACTCATCTAAGAATTCTGAATTTTACACTTCCAGAAAAGTGGTGGGTCGTGAAGGATTCGAACCTTCGACCAATTGGTTAAAAGCCAACTGCTCTACCGACTGAGCTAACGACCCATCTAAAGACTCTGAGTTTTACACTTTCAGAAAAGTGGTGGGTCGTGAAGGATTCGAACCTTCGACCAATTGGTTAAAAGCCAACTGCTCTACCGACTGAGCTAACGACCCGTCTATTTTGACACTGATTTATTCACTTTCAGTAAAGTGGTGGGTCGTGAAGGATTCGAACCTTCGACCAATTGGTTAAAAGCCAACTGCTCTACCGACTGAGCTAACGACCCATCTAAGGATTCTGAATTTTACACTGTCAGAAAAGTGGTGGGTCGTGAAGGATTCGAACCTTCGACCAATTGGTTAAAAGCCAACTGCTCTACCGACTGAGCTAACGACCCATCTTATTTACAACACTTCAAATACCGCTAACTTATTCTATTTACTAGAGTAAGTGGTGGGTCGTGAAGGATTCGAACCTTCGACCAATTGGTTAAAAGCCAACTGCTCTACCGACTGAGCTAACGACCCATTTACTGGTATTTTGCGCCCCGAACGACCTCGCCGTTCCGAGGGCGCCTATAATACCTTTTTCATTTTCCCATGCAAGCGTAAATTCCCAATTTTTTGTCGTTTGCATGAAAAACAGACTAAGAGTATGTTTTTTAGTTAATTATGCTTTAATTGCAGCCAATTGTTGTTGGGCAATGCGTGCTGCAGCGCTGTTGGCGTAGTCTTTTACCACTTGTTGGTAGTATTGAGTCGCACCGGCTTTATCACCGGTTTTCTCTGCGATCATGCCAAGCTTCACTAGACTGTCACCACGTTTGTTGGAATCACTAAAACGGGTCACGACGGTATTGAAGGCTTGTTTGGCTTCAGCAAATTCACTCTTGTTAAACAGTAACTGTCCTAACCAATAGTTGGCATTGGCAGCATAAACTGAATCCGGATACTGTTTAATGAAGGCGCGAAACGCTGGGATAGCATCGTCATACTTGCGCTCTTTCAGCACTAAGTTCACCGCACCTTCGTAGCTGGCCGTTTCACTTAAGCTACTGGCGGCGGCATTGGCAGTTGCTGCGGCAGCAGCGGGCGTTGCAGGAGTAGAAGCTGCTGGCGCGGCAGCGGCTTTGGAGGATAAATTGGCAATTTCATCGTAAAGCTGACGCTGACGTTGTTGCATCTGCTCTATTTGATAATTCTGTTGTTCGGTCAAACCACGTAAGTCGAGAACTTCTTGCTGCAAAGTATCCAGACGGCGCTGCATATCAATTTCGCTTTGTTGTCTCGATTTTACAATGCGCTCTAAACGAGCAAGTCTGTCATCACCTGAACCACCAGCAATATCTTCAACAGGAGCAGGAGCTGCCACTGCAGCTCCTGCGCCGAAGAACATTGCCGTAATTAAGACGGCACGTTTCATCTAGTTACTCTCCGTAATTCAATCTTAGTAAACTAAAACTGCACGACGGTTTTTAGCAAAACCTTCATCGGTACGAGTGAAGTCAAGTGGCTTCTCTTCGCCATAGCTTACGATGCTCATTTGGCTAGGTTGTACACCCATGCCTTGTAAGTATTTAGCAACAGCTTTAGCACGACGCTCACCCAGTGCGATGTTGTATTCTGGCGTGCCACGCTCGTCGGCATGACCTTCAATCAATACACGTACGCTTGGGTGCTCAACTAAATAAGTACCGTGTGCTTCGAGTACGGCGGCATATTCAGTTTGAACTTCACTGCGGTCGAAGTCGAAGTAAATGATGTGTTCTTTTCTCAACTGCTCGAGTTGCTGACGTTGTTGCTCTTCAGGTGACAACATTCCACCAATACCGCCAGTTTGAACGCCACCACCATTCAGTTCGCTACCAGAACCGTTTGTAGAGCCCATTGCATCAGTTTCTGATTCAGAAGTTGAGCTACACGCACTAATAGCCATAATTGGAAGTGCTACCAACATAGCTTTTAACAACTTGTTCAGATCCATTATCTGTTCCTTATAAAATTAAATGTGAATAAATCTAGCTAATACATTAGAGAAACGGAGACCAAGAAGGTGATTTCACCTCGCCCTGACCTACCGGTAATCTCGCTTTAAAGCGTCCGTCCGTAGAAACAGCTGCTAAAACTTGCTTGCCTTGATACGTAGTGCCATAAATCACCATAGTACCATTAGGGGCCACACTTGGAGATTCGTCCAAACGTGTCGATGTCAGCACCTGCATAAAGCGCGTACTTAAATCCATACGTGCAATATTAAATTTACCGTTTGTGCGATTCACAAAAATCATGCTGCGACCATCAGGGGTAATTGAACCACCTAAATTCCATTCACCTTCAAAGGTTTCACGGGTCACTTTGCCTGAATTTAAATCTACACGATATAACTGTGGTCTACCACCGCGCTCGGAGGTAAACAACAATGACTTGCCATCGGGATACCAAGATGGCTCAGTATCGATGGAATAGTGGTTGGTAATACGTTTTGCTGCCTTAGTGGCGATATCGATAACGTAAATCTCAGGTTGACCATCCTTTGAGAGGGTCACTGCTAAGGACTTACCATCGGGCGAGAATGTCGGTGCACCGTTAATGCCAGGGAAGCTACTCACCTTAGTACGTACTTGGGTGTAAAGATCCTGAACAAAAATCTCAGCCTTTTTGTTTTCAAAGCTCACATAAGCTAAACGACGGCCATCGGGTGACCAAGAAGGAGACATCAGCGGCTCAGGAGAGCGCAGTAACATCTGCTCGTTGTAACCGTCATAGTCGGCGATCATCAGTGAATAAGCCGCTTTCTGGCTGTGGTTAACCACCACGTAGGAAATACGGGTTAAGAAAGCACCACGAATACCCGTCAGTTTCTCATAGACGATATCGCTGATACGGTGGCCATATTGACGGAACTGTGCCGCAGAAATCACCGTTTGGCGACTATCCATCAAAAATTCAGTTGGACTTGCAGGACCTTTTAGTGCTTGGTTTTGTGCTTTAACCAAATCAATAAGATCAAAGCTCACCAAAAACTGATCCGTGCCGTAAGGCTTAACCGAACCAACCACAACGGCTTCAGCACTAACATTAGCCCAAGCATTGGCATCAAACTGTGCTAAGGCTCCAATACCACGTTGAGGTAACCCTAATTCATCTAAAGGTTTAAACGTACCGCTGCGCACTAAGTCAGACATAACCACATCGGCAATCGCCTGTGGTGGCGCACCAGCACCTTGCCATTGGAATGGCATCACAGCGATTGGTCGCGCCGCATCCACACCTTCGGTAATCACAATATCCAGCGCCGCTTTTGCCGGCATAGTGCAAAGCAGAACTGCCAATGCTAACCATTTTGCCAAAATTTTCATGGGACTCCTTTAATTAAACGTTGGTTCAACGATTAAGTTAATTTCTTTCATCAAGTTATATACCGCAGGGTCTGGAGACACTGGTAACTTACCCGCTTTTAAAATCGCCGCTTTAGCTGCACGACACACATTCGGATCACCACCTTGTGTCTGACTGCTAATCACAAATCCATCATTCGCTAAACGCACAGAAACGGTACACGTTTTACCACGCATCGATTCATCAACCACAAGGTTACGCTGAATCGTTGATTTAATCATCGCGGTATACTTACCGACTTCCGTTTGCATCTGCTTATTCATGGTTTGCGATAAGGCTGCCTGCTCGGCGGCTAACGCATCAGCCATTTCCTGCTCCTGCTGAGCACGGGCTTCAGCATCCGCTTTCGCCTTAGCATCTGCTTTTGCCTTAGCTTCGGCTTTTGCTTTCGCCTCTGCATCAGCCTTGGCTTTTGCCTCTGCTTTGGCTTTAGCGTCTGCCTCAGCTTTTGCCTTGGCTTCGGTTTCTTTCTGCTTACGGTCTGCCTCAGCTTTCGCGGCAGCGGCCTCTTCTACTTTACGTTTTTCCGCGGCTTTTTGAGCTGCATCTTCAGCAAGTTTACGTTCTTGCTCCTTCTGCTTGCGATCGGCTTCGGCTTTTTCTGCTTTTTCCTTTTCCTGTTGCTGCTTCACCTGCGCGGCTTTCGCGGCATCATTGGCCTTTTGGGTCTCAATTTCTTGCTGCTTACGTTCTTCCGCCAGTTTCTTCAACTGTGCTTGTTCACGCTCACGGGCTTGCTTTGCTTCCTGTGCTTTGCGTTCAAGTTCGGCTTGGCGCTCACGTTCTCGGCGCTCTGCATCGCGCTTTTCCTGCTTTAGCTTTTCAACTTGATTAGCGACTTGTTGCTGATCAACCATAACAGCTTTTACTGCAGGGGCGCTAACTTGTTGCACAGGTTCAGGTTTATGGGTGAAATCTATGCCAATGGCCAGAATAATTATCACGCCAATATGAATACCTGCTGAAATTGACAGAGGTAATGCAACATTTGAATTATCCGCCACCTATTTCTCCTTGGGTGAATCCGTCATCAAACCGACTGAGGGAACGCCTGCCTGTTGCAAGGTCACCATCAATTGGATCACGTTATCGTAAGGAATAGTTCTATCGGCTTTAACCACCACAGGACGTTCAGGCTCAGTCACCATAATCGCCGCCACGGCGGTGGCTAACTCTTCCAATTCCATTTCTTCGTTATTGGAACCGCCCTGATTAAGAAAATAAGTACCGTCGGCATCAATAGACGCCACAACCGGCGGCTTACTATCCGCGGGTAGTACTTCGGCCGCACCTTGCGGCAGCTCCACTTTCACCCCTTGGGTCACAATCGGCGCTGTTACCATGAAAATAATCAGCAACACGAGCATGACGTCGATGTAAGGCACCACGTTGATTTCGGCAACAGGGCGACGACGTTTACGCTGATAACCGACTTGCATTATACGCCTTCCTTCTCACTGTATGCTTGGCGATGCAGGATGCTAGAAAACTCTTCCATAAAGTTAGCGTAACCGATTTCCAGCTTTTCAACCTGAGTCGCAAAACGGTTATAAGCGATAACTGCTGGAATTGCCGCAAACAGACCCATAGCGGTAGCAATCAGTGCTTCTGCAATACCTGGCGCTACCATGGCTAATGTTGCGTTTTCCATCGAGCCAATTGCGATAAATGAATTCATAATACCCCATACCGTACCAAACAAACCGATATAAGGGCTAGTCGAACCAATGGTTGCCAATAAAGGTAAGTTAGCTTCTAACTTTTCTAATTCACGGGATAAGGTCACACGCATCGCCCGCGAAGTACCATCCATCACCGCATCAGGCACTTTGCTATTTAATTTATTCAGACGTGAATATTCTTTAAAACCCGTCACAAATAATGACTCTAAGCCCGTATTATCTGGACGAGCCGATAATTCTTTATACAGACGATTTAAATCGACGCCTGACCAAAATTTATCTTCAAATTTTGCCGATTTATTTTTTGCAGATGTCAATAAACTACGGCGTTGTAAGATCACCGTCCAAGACATTACAGACAAGCAAAGTAAAGTGAACATAACAAATTTCACTAATAAACTGGCTTGTAAAAATAACCCGACAATCGACATATCAGCTTGCACTGTCAAACTCCTGCACAATATTTAAGGGGATAGCTCGGGGCCGCATACGTGATAAGGCTACACAGGCTACTAGCACTGTGCCTTCACAATAACAGTCTCCCAGATGATCAACCAAACGTTGATGAAATACCAACGAGGCCTTTTTCAACTCTATGACCTTAGTTTCTACAATAAGGTTCTGTTCAAAACGTGCGGCTTTTTTAAAATCCAATTCCGCCCGCTTAACCACAAACGCAGTGTCATCGGCCAACAGTGCAGTCTGACTTACGCCTAAGGCTTTTAACCATTCGGTTCGCGCTCGCTCAAAAAAATTGAGATAGTTCGAATGATAGACAACGCCACCTGCGTCGGTATCTTCGTAATAGACTGAAATGGGCCAATTAAACGTCATGCGAAATTAGTAGATTTTGGTTGAAAAATTGACGCTACTATACCTAGGGAAACAAGACTTGTGAATGACCCGATGAAGATATAGATAGGGATAGCAGGGGTTTCAACGCAATTGAGGGATTTGTAAATAACAATGGGGTCAAACGACCCCATTTAATTAACATAGTTAGCTATTTTGCAAGGGTTTGCGGTAGTGCCAAACCAAAGCTTTGCCACAGGAAGCTATAAATATCGGCAAACTCGTCGATCTTCATCGCGGTAGGTTTACCCGCACCATGTCCGGCATTGGACTCAATGCGCATTATCACGGGTTTATCACCCTGCTGCTTTTCTTGCATCATGGCGGCAAATTTAAAGCTGTGTAGCGGCACCACACGATCATCGTGATCAGCCGTCATCACCATAGTTGCAGGATAAGCCTGCGCTTTAACATTATGGTAAGGCGAATAAGCTAATAATGCCGGGAACTGCTCTGCATTATCTGCACTGCCATATTCACTAGTCCAAGCCCAACCAATGGTAAACTTATGGAAGCGCAGCATATCCAACACACCCACTGCTGGTAGCACAGCAGCAAACAGCTCAGGACGTTGCGTCACCGCGGCGCCCATCAATAAACCGCCATTACTGCGGCCATAAGCGCCTAACTTTGTAGTGTTGGTGTATTTTTCGTTGATCAGGTATTCGGCAGCGGCAAAATAGTCATCAAACACATTTTGCTTTTTATCGAACATACCTGCCTGATGCCAGCTTTCACCATAATCCGCGCCGCCGCGTAAACTTGGTACGGCGTAAATGCCGCCCATATCTAACCATGCGATGTTGGCGGGGCTAAAACGCGGCGTCATCGAAATCGCGAAACCACCGTAGGCATACAGAAGCGTTGGGTTTTGACCATTCTTCACCAGCCCTTTTTTGTAGGACAGCATCATCGGGACGCGAGTACCGTCTTTGCTGGTATAAAACACTTGCTCAGACACATAATTATCGGGATTAAATGACACCTGAGGTTTAGCCACAACGGTCGACTGCGCTGTTTTAAAATCAAACTTATAGGTGGTTTCAGGTTGAATATAGCTGTTAAAGACATAGTAGAAATAGTCTTTACTCGCCTTACCGAAAGGCCCGGCGACATTACCTTTACCTGGTAAAGTGACATCTTGACGCTTTTGGCCGCCCATACTGAAAATCGATAATTGTCCCAATACATCGTGTAAATAGCTGACGACTAAATGGTCATTGATAATAGCGACTTTATTAATGGGATCTTTTGATTCAGGAATAATGGTTTGCCACTGCGATTTCTCGCTATTACGGGTATCAATGGCAATCACTTTACCGTTAGGCGCATCTAAATCGGTTTTAAAATAAAATACCGAACCGTCATTACCTAAAAACTCATACTCTGCTTCGAGGTTAAGGATTAATTCCACCACCTGTGCTTTAGGTTCAAACAGTGATTTATAGAAAAAGCGATTACGTTTGTCCGTACCCTGCGAAATCGATAGCAGTAAATATTCGCCCTGCTCAGACACATCGATGCCAAATCCCCAATCTTTGTTTTGGGGACGTTCATAAATCAATAAATCTTGGCGTTGATCTGTGCCTAATTTGTGGTAATACACTTTTTGATTAAAGTTCACATCGGCCAGTAAATCCCCGCCCGCTGGCGCATCGTAACGGGCATAGAAAACCCCTTGGTTTTCCTTATCCCATACCGCGCTGGAGAATTTAATCCAGTTGAGTTCATCTTTAAGCTTTTTACCCGTGGCAATATCAATAAACTGCCACTGCTGCCAGTCAGAGCCTGACTTAGACACTCCATAGGCTAGAATCTTACCGTCATTACTTACCGATACACCAGACAACGCCACGGTACCATCGGCTGAGAAGCTATTTGGATCGAGCACGGCTTTCTCAACGCCATCTTTACCTTTTACGTAAAGGACCGATTGCGCTTGTAAACCATCGTTACGGTAATAAAACTGGTTATCGCCATTCTCGAAGGGGGCTGAAATCTTCTCGTAGTTCCACAGTTCAGTGATACGATCAACCACGGCTTGTTTGTTGGGGATCTTCGCCAAGTAAGCCTGACCAAAGGCCTGTTGTTCTTTTACCCAGCTTTCGGTTTCTGGCGTGTTTTCTTCAAGATGACGGTAAGGATCCGCCACCGCAACACCGTGAAGAGTGTCGACTAAAGCGTCTTTTCTCGTTTCAGGGTAAACCAATTTGTTTGCGCTGACCTGCTGTGCGGCCTCTTCTGGCGTATTGCCACTCTGGCAGGCGGCCAATGCCATGCCCAATGTGGCCACTAATAAACCTTGCTGGGCAAGGCGAAATCTTAATGCCATCTTTTATCGTCCTTTTGGTGATGTCCGGCTTAACGCTCTTTTGCAGCAAGTACTATACAAGCAAAATTTTTCATGGCAATGCTGTAGCAAAAGATGAGGTTTTCTAGCGAAGAAGAAAGATTTAACAAACTGGTAGCAATGATGAGCTTATTGAAGTGTATTTTTATGCAGTAATTATGACTGACAAGTTATTAATCATGCTAAATAGTGACTTAAGTGAGGCAGATCACTTAATTAATCATTAGTTTTGCTAATGTATCGAGGCAATTTTTCTCGTTTGCTAGCCAAATAACAACACACTAAAATGTGCTTGTTTTCAGGAGATATCCGCTAGCGGATATTGAAAACAAAGAACTTTTAAACTGATGTCTTTTAAGTACTTCAGTTCATCCCTGGTTCTTATGCTTGACTTCCTTCCTTCAATTTGTTGATTGCAAATGCATTATTTTGCGGCCCGCTTAGATTAAGCGGGCTTTTTTTTATCCAGAATCAAACATCAAGCGACACTTATCGGCGTTCAGTATTTTTTGTTACATAAAAACCACTGGAGCCGCTCAATAAATGGCGCTTATTTGCGTGTCGCCATCCGAATCAACAGACTGCCATAGTATTTTGAGACAAATACAAACAGCGTCAATAAACAACAATGCCAAGTCAGTAGACTTGGCATTGTTAGGTTAAGCTTTGATTTAGAGGGGCTTACTAATTCGGATCACAACTCGGCGGTTTAGCGCCCTTTCCTCAATATCGTCATTTGAAGCCACGTGACGCCGCTCGCCGTGACCCACAGTCACAATTCGATCTTGCGGAATACCGCTTGAGACAAAGAAATCTTTTACCGATTCAGCGCGTTTGTCCGAGACTTTCTGATTCACTGAACGACCACCATAACTATCGGTATAAGCATCGACTAATACTAATTCTACATCTGGATCGTAGGACAAATATTCCTGTATTCGCGTAAGCTGTTGCTGTGAGAAGCGAGTTAAATCCGTTCCTCCTTCATCATAATTAAGCACGGTAAAAGCAATATCTTCAAAGCTATAAGGCAATAGGTGCGATAAACACGCCTTAAACTCAGCATATTTTCGGCCAAAATTCGCTGCCGACAGCCCTACAGCAATTTTATTGGACTCATCATACCAATCGGCATAGTAAAATGTCGGCTCCATACCACGGCTTAGCTCATTTAACATGGACCACGCGGCGCGTTTAGGCACTTCACCATTAAAATACTTTTGGTAACGTAACGAAGTGATTTCTTTTGACACCACACCTGGTCGCCATTTGGGAGCTCGGCTCATCAACTTGGCTTGGGTCACTTGATCAGGTTTTACCCACATATCCAAAGTGAAATTGAGATTTAATTGCTTACCCGCTTCACTGGTAAAAATCGCTTTACCGTATGAAGGAATATCATGCTCAAGACGGCACACGATCGGACTGTTTTGACTGACTCGCCATTGGGATTCACCCAAAGAGGCCACATAGTGGCGCAACTCTGCCATTGCAGTTGCTGGAACGCATAAAATTGATACTAATATCAGTTTTCGCCACATAGCCCTTACTCGTGTTTATTCGGTTACGAGGTTTTATCGGCAAACTTTTTAGTTCCTTTAGCTCATAAAACCAGCAATCAAACATGACACATCCTAGTTCATTAAGCATAATAGCGCCCTGTGATTTTTCTTGGGTACTTTAATGAGCGATATTTGCGACGCAAACAAATTGAAACACCGATTTCGTGGCTACTTTCCGGTAGTGATAGATGTCGAAACCGCGGGCTTCAACTCTCAAACCGATGCGTTGCTGGAAATAGCCGTCACGCTACTGAAAATGGATGATGAAGGCGTGCTCGGGATTGATAAAACCCTGCATTTCAACATTGAGCCCTTTGAGGGTGCAAATTTAGAACCCGAGGCGCTGGCTTTTAATGGTATCGATCCCACCAATCCATTACGCGGTGCGGTCAGCGAAAAAGAAGCCTTTTTAGAGATATTTAAAGCCGTTAAAAAAGCCCAAAAGGCATCTGATTGTCACCGTAGTATTATTGTGGCGCACAATGCAGCCTTTGATCATGGCTTTGTGAGTAAGGCTATTGAACGTTGTGACTTAAAACGCTCTCCATTCCATCCGTTTGCCACTTTTGATACCGCGACGTTGGCAGGATTAGCGATTGGCCATACGGTATTAGCAAAAGCTTGTATTATGGCAGGCATCCCTTTTGACAATAAAGAAGCCCATTCAGCACTCTACGATACCGAGCGCACTGCTGAACTCTTTTGTTATATCGTCAACCGCTGGAAATCTTTAGGTGGCTGGCCACTCTTAGCCACCAACGAACCTGATGATTCGGATAGCGAAGCATCATAGCTTTACCAACAATTGTCTAAAACAAGAAAGCTGCCAAAAGGCAGCTTTCTTTTTACCTAACTAAAGGTTTACAAATTACAGAGAGCTTGCGTTTTCAGCTAAGTAAGCCGCAACACCTTCAGTGCTTGCGTTCATACCTTTGTCGCCTTTTTCCCAACCTGCAGGGCAAACATCACCGTGCTCTTCGTGGAATTGCAGTGCGTCGATCATACGCAGCATTTCGTCAACGTTACGGCCTAATGGCAGATCGTTAACCACTTGATGACGTACCATACCTTCTTTGTCGATCAGGAATGAACCACGGAAAGCCACGCCAGCTTCTGGATGCTCAACATCGTATGCTTTACAGATGTCGTGTTTAACGTCAGCAACTAAAGTGTATTTCACTTGGCCAATACCACCTTTTTCTACTGGGGTGTTACGCCATGCGTTGTGAGTGAATTGAGAATCGATAGACACACCGATCACTTCAACACCACGCTTAGTGAACTCTTCCATGCGGTGATCAAAAGCGATCAACTCTGATGGACAAACGAAAGTGAAGTCAAGTGGATAGAAAAATACCACTGCAGGCTTGCCTTTGATGGCTGCAGTTAAGTTAAAGCTATCTACGATTTCGCCAGAACCTAATACAGCTGCTGCAGTAAAATCAGGAGCCGGACGGCCTACTAATACGCTCATTTTATATCTCCATCTATGAGTTGAACTAACTATAAAAGTAAAACATCCCTTAAACACGCTTGCACATTTGTGCAAGTGTATTTGAGAGCGCTTACCAATCAAATCTTTAGGCATTATAAGTCGTGCGTTTCGCCTTACAACCTATTTAAGACCAATATCACATTTTTCAAGGGCATTTTGACGTTACTGCTTAAGGATAGAGCAATCTGTGCCATTGATAAGCGCTTTAGCCCACATTCATCTAACACTAAAAGCCCTCTCGATTCACATTTTCAGATATTTTTCAGATTAAGGCTCGGTAAACTGGACAGACACGGCCTTCGCAGTCGAAAATAACCCTTTTGGTTTACAGAATTAAGAATTTGTCTATGAATGCAGTCGTCATTGCTGTGTGTTTAATGTTAGCCCTTAGTTTGGCGAGGGTGAATGTAGTGGTCGCGCTCACCATCAGCGCCCTCGTTGCTGGTTTAGTCGGGGGAATGGATCTGCATCAAACGATTGATGCCTTCAATACAGGATTAGGTGGCGGCGCACAAATCGCCCTGAGTTATGCCTTATTGGGTGCATTTGCCGTAGCATTATCCCATTCAGGCTTGACGACGCTGATCTCCAATTCGATCATTAAAAGCCTTGGCAAAGACCCCAATGCTACCAACACTAATTGGGTGCGCTGGTTACTGCTGTTATCCCTGCTCATGATGTCAATGGCATCGCAAAATATCCTACCGATCCATATCGCCTTTATTCCGATACTCGTGCCGCCACTGCTGCATGTGATGACCAAGCTGCATATCGATCGCCGTCTGGTCGCCTGCGTATTGACCTTTGGTCTTGTGACCACCTACATGATTTTACCCGTGGGCTTTGGTGGTATTTTCTTAAATGATATTTTGCTGTCAAACCTCACCAGCAACGGCTTAGTCGCTGTGCGTGACCAAATCCCCCCTGCCATGTTAATCCCCGCAGCGGGCATGGTGGTCGGTTTATTGATCGCAGTATTTGTTAGCTATCGCAAGCCGAGGGTATACGATGAAACTAAAGTGCTCAGTGCCGAGCCTGAAGAGACGCTCAATAAGCGCAATATCGCTATCGCAGCGCTAGCAATTCTTGCAACTTTATTTGTACAGCTTGAGACTGATTCGATGATCTTCGGCGCTTTAGTCGGCTTTATGATCTTTAGTTTCTCTGGCGCACTAAAACACGTTGCTGACCAAGATATCTTTACTCAGGGCGTTCGCATGATGGCCAATATCGGTTTTATCATGATCTCCGCCGCAGGTTTTGCCGCAGTAGTGAAAGAAACTGGTGAAGTTGGCACCCTGGTTTCATCATTGAGTAGTCTGATTGGCGACAATAGAGCCCTCGCCGCCTTTTTGATGTTAGTCGTTGGACTATTAATTACTATGGGTATTGGCTCATCTTTCTCGACCATTCCGATTATCGCGACCATTTATGTGCCCTTGGCGCTAAGCTTTGGCTTTTCAGTACCCGCAACTATCGCGTTAGTCGGGACTGCTGCTGCGTTGGGCGATGCAGGCTCGCCAGCGTCGGACTCAACATTGGGTCCCACATCGGGTTTAAATGCCGATGGTCAGCACGACCATATCCGCGACAGCGTGATCCCCACCTTTATTCATTACAATATTCCACTGTTAGTATTTGGTTGGATTGCCGCCATGGTGCTCTAAGCGTAGGAAAGACATATAAACATAAGCAAAAGCGTGGTAATGCCACGCTTTTTTTATGCTAGGGATTTAAGCATTGAGTATTAGAACGTTACCGCAAAACATCATTTTCATCATCGGATCTTTTTTGTGTCTTATCCGCGTATAACGCCTTATCTGCCGCCAGAAATACCGCCTCAAAGGATAGGCAATCCATTGAATCTGCGACACCGCAAGAAACAGTTAGCATATTTAAAAAATGTCGCTGCCGAATGTTATCTTTAAGTCTATCCGCAAGTTGTTGTGCTTTATCAATAGGACAGTTGGCTAAAATCACTACAAACTCATCACCACCAGTGCGGATAATAATGTCGTTTTCTCGAAAAACGGCTCGCATCGCTTCGACAATTTGCATTATTGCCAAATCACCTAATTGATGACCATGTGTGTCGTTAATCGTTTTTATTTTATCGCCATCAATACAAATCACAGCATATTGAGATGCAGTTGCAGCCTTAAAAATAAGTGTTTCATAGATTTTTTTATTGTAGGTCTTCGTAAATGGATCCAACAGCATAGCTTCAGAAAATTGCTGACGCTCAGTACGTAACTGCTTGAGACGCATAAATTTAAGTTGGAAAATAATTGTTAAGCCCGACAGCAATAACCAAAGAGGCAAATATTGCATAAAAAACCTTAACGTACTGATTTTGTATGTTAAAACACTCTGATTATCTAAGTGATTACTCATAGCATAAAACAGAAAGTTGGGCGTGATCCGTGTCCAAAAACTATCTCCGCTAATGACAATCTCAGTGCCATAAGGCGAGTTCTGAGTTTCAAACACTTTTCTTTGCATAAAATCCGTTGCCATAAATGATGTATCAGCAATCACATCCCCCCAAAGATGCTCAGGCGCATGTGAGGATGAAATGGGCGCCGCCATAGAAAGAATAATGTTTCCCGTTACTTCATCACGATAAGGAACGGACAGCACAATATCATCAACTAAGGAGTCCGCAGAGGCATCCTTACTACAATAATGCAGCCGTTGGCAAAACTCATTGGTGAAAGAATTTTCGTGTATTAAGCGACTTTTCACCTCATCAGGAATCGTGGAGGCAAAATATAGCGCATTACTTTTGTATAGACCGATATATATAAACGCACTTCTGACAGGATTCTTATTATTTGAATATAAATAGTCAAAATAGCGCAGGATCAGCTCTTCTTCTGGTGATAAGGCTCCGCCTGAAGGCAATAATAAGCGGGAGGAATCAAGCTTAAATGGTGTCAGTAGCGCACTATCAAAATCAATAATATCGTGTAAAGATAAGCTCTTACCAAGCAACTCTAAATAACTTGGCACCACGTGTTTCGCCCGTACAAATTTGACAAATGCCCTGTGTTCTTTCTCTATTCGCAGGGGTAAAAGGACCAGCAGTAACACAACAAATATCAAGATAGCCAATGAACAAGATTGGCGAACAAGTGACCAACTTAGTTTTGAAACCATCATAATCCCCGATGATGACCTGAGTTAAATCGATTTATTGCAAACCTACTGCGCCGTGCAAAACGCATTCTGTCAAAAATTAATCTTATCGTTAACTGTAGAACGAGTCGGCAAAAATGGAATCATAAAAAACAAAAAGGGAGCCTAAGCCCCCTTGTCAAATCGAGATAGCATTTAAGCCATCAGAACATTATTTAGTCCCAAAAATCTTATCGCCCGCATCACCTAAACCAGGCAGGATATAGCCCTTCTCGTTTAAGCATCTGTCGATTGCGGCAGTATACAGCTCAACATCCGGGTGAGCCGCTTCAAGGGCTTTGAGCCCTTCTGGCGCGGCAACTAACACTAAGGCTTTAATTGACGTACAACCGCGTTTTTTCAGCAGGTCGATAGTCGCAATCATCGAGCCACCAGTTGCCAGCATAGGGTCAACGATCAGCGCAATACGCTCGTTCATGTCGCTGGCCAGCTTTTCAAAATATGGCACAGGTTCTAGGGTTTCTTCGTCGCGGTAGATACCCACAACCGAAATACGCGCACTTGGAATATGCTCAAGTACACCGTCCATCATGCCTAAACCCGCACGCAAGATAGGCACAACAGTCACTTTCTTGCCTTTGATCTGATCCACATCTACCGGACCATTCCAGCCTTCAATCGTAACAGTTTCGGTTTCGAAATCTGCGGTAGCTTCATAGGTTAACAAGCTGCCGACTTCAGCGGCTAGCTCACGGAAACGTTTAGTGCTAATGTCACCTTCACGCATTAAGCCGATTTTGTGACGCACTAACGGGTGTTTAACCTCGACAACTTTCATTTTTCTCTCCTACTATTGTTCGCGAATTACCTTAGGCAAATTTTTCAGATTTTAGATGATTTGTTTATTGGGTAAAACATAAAGTTTTTCCATTCGGACTAATCGTGAGCAATATCGCAAGAATTATTACTTATCGCTTAAGATACGCCCACTAACACACTATTTTATGACCAATCACTAGATTGAAAATGTGAAATATCCCCCTGTGAAGCTAAAAAAACTTCAGAGATACTGATAAATCCAAATCATGACTTTCGACCCCTAGCACAAGCTGATAGAATACCGCCGCATAAAAATCCAATAACGATGTACCCGAGAGGATCCTCCGTGAGCACTCCTACCCCACTGAGCTATAAAGACGCTGGCGTTGATATTGATGCTGGTAATGCACTGGTAAATAACATTAAAGCGGCTGTTAAACGTACCCGTCGTCCAGAGGTAATGGGCAACTTAGGTGGTTTTGGCGCATTGTGTGAATTACCCACTAAATACAAGCAACCTGTTTTAGTGTCAGGCACCGATGGTGTTGGTACTAAATTGCGTTTAGCTATCGATTACAAAAAACACGACACAGTCGGTATCGACTTAGTGGCCATGTGTGTGAACGATTTGATCGTTCAAGGCGCTGAGCCATTGTTTTTCCTCGATTACTACGCAACAGGCAAGCTCGATGTTGAAACAGCAACTTCTGTTGTTAACGGCATCGGCGAAGGTTGTTTCCAATCTGGTTGTGCGTTAATCGGCGGCGAAACCGCTGAAATGCCAGGCATGTATGAAGGTGAAGATTACGACCTCGCAGGTTTCTGTGTGGGCGTGGTTGAAAAGGCCGACATCATTGACGGGAGTAAAGTGGCCGCGGGTGATGCACTGATCGCCTTAGCTTCAAGTGGTCCTCATTCAAATGGCTATTCATTAATTCGTAAAGTATTAGAAGTCAGCCAAGCGGACCCTCAACAGGATCTCAATGGCAAGCCATTGATCCAACATCTGTTAGAACCAACCAAAATTTACGTTAAATCATTGCTCAAGCTGATTGAAGCATCAGACGTGCACGCAATGGCACACATCACTGGCGGCGGTTTCTGGGAGAACATTCCTCGCGTACTGCCTGAAAACTGCAAAGCCGTTATCCAAGGTGATTCATGGCAATGGCCAGCTGTTTTCAATTGGTTAATGGAAAACGGTAACATTGCAGAATATGAAATGTACCGTACCTTTAACTGTGGTGTCGGCATGATCGTTGCGCTGCCAGCCGATAAAGTGGATGCCGCACTTGCGCTGCTTGCAGCGGAAGGCGAACAAGCTTGGCTTATCGGTGCTATCGCTGCTCGCGAAGGCAATGAAGAGCAAGTGGAGATCCTGTAATGCCCCAAAGCTGTCGTGTAGTTGTATTAATTTCCGGAAATGGCAGTAATCTTCAAGCCGTTATCGACGGTTGTGACGATAATTTGCAAGCCGAAGTTGTCGGAGTGATCAGTAATAAACCCGATGCCTACGGCCTAGTTCGTGCCCATCATAGTGAAATTGATACCAGCTGCGTGATTGCTCGCACAGGTGAATCTCGCTCTGATTACGATGCACGGTTAATGGCTGCAATTGAACAATACCAACCGGATTTAATCGTGTTGGCTGGATTTATGCGCATTCTAACCGATGAATTCGTGAATCATTATTTAGGTCGCATGATCAATATCCACCCTTCATTGCTGCCCAAATTTACCGGATTACACACCCACCAACGTGCCATTGATGCCAAAGAAACAGAACATGGCGCAAGTGTGCATTTTGTTACCCCAGCGCTAGATGCTGGTCCGGTGATTTTACAGGCGAAAGTCCCAGTTTATGAAGACGATACCGCAGAGATGCTCGCTGCGCGTGTCCACGAGCAAGAGCATGCTATTTACCCCCTAGTGGTGAAATGGTTTAGCCATCAACGCCTAAAAATGCAAGACGGCAAAGCCTATCTTGATGGCACGCTCATCGGACCTAATGGCTACGCACCCGATTAATCTCTGAATATTGGAAGAAGAGACCTTAAAGGTCTCTTTTTTTTGGGCTATGACATACAAAACCATTGTTTTATGGACTAATGTGGCATTAGATAAGCTAACGAAAAGTGATTTTGTTCGGCATAAAAGAGATTATTAGATGAAAAATATTATCTGCGATATCGATGGTGTACTCCTGCACGACAATAAGCTGATCCCCGGCAGTGATAAATTTATCCAGCGCATTCTCCAGCAAGGCAATCCCCTTGTCATTCTCACTAACTATCCGGTACAAACAGGCAAAGATCTGCAAAACCGCCTTAGCGCAGCGGGGATAGACATCCCGGAGGAATGTTTTTATACCTCGGCCATGGCTACCGCCGACTTTTTAAAGCACCAAGAGGGCAGTAAAGCCTTTGTTATCGGTGAAGGCGCCCTCACCCATGAGCTCTACAAGGCTGGTTTTACCATTACCGACATTAATCCCGATTTTGTGATTGTTGGCGAAACCCGTTCCTACAATTGGGATATGATCCATAAGGCCGCCGGATTTGTCGCCCGTGGCGCCCGTTTTATCGCCACCAACCCCGACACTCACGGCCCCGCTTACAGCCCCGCCTGCGGCGCCCTGTGTTCACCGATTGAGCGTATTACCGGCAAAAAGCCTTTCTACGTCGGTAAACCGAGTTCATGGATTATCCGCTCGGCGCTCAATCATATTGACGGTCACTCCGAAAATACCGTGATCATCGGCGACAATATGCGTACCGATATCTTGGCGGGCTTCCAAGCCGGACTTGAAACCATTCTGGTTACCAGCGGCGTAAGTAAACTTGAAGATATCGATAAAGAACCTTTCCGCCCAAATCATGTTTTCGCCTGTGCCGGCGATATCGATGTCGTTTAAGCATCAAACTGCCAGCTTCTCAGCACCTTAGCGTGCTGAGAAACACCACTGACCTTAACATTAAGTAACATATTTGCCGTTGGACTTCCCTTGTACCCCATTGTCGCTTGCTTCATGATAAGGCACGACATACCCCTTCAATATTCGCGTTAAACACGCCCTAAAAATAACAGTAGGATCAACCTATGCGACGTTTGTATCCGTTTTGCGCACTAGCCTTGCTCAGTGCCTGTAGCCCCAACTCGGCCCAGCCCGATGCCAACAGCAGTGCCGCACTGAAACCCGTGCAAATGAATGAAGCACGTTTTAGAGACGATATTAAAAACCTGTCTTCCGATGAGTTTGAAGGCCGTGCCCCAACCACTCAGGGTGAAAAACTCACCTTGGATTATTTATCCAAGGCCTTTGCAGAGATGGGACTTAAAGGTGCTTACCAAGGTAGCTTTTTACAACCTGTGCCTATGGTGAGCTATACCGCAGATGAAGCACAGCAAGTCACGCTAGCTGGATTACCCTTTAAATACCGTCAAGATCTGGTGCTCAGTAGTCGCCATGATAACGGTGGTATTAACATTGAAAACGCGCCATTGGTATTTGTTGGCTACGGTGTTAATGCACCTGAATATGGCTGGAACGATTACCAAGATGTGGATATGAAAGGTAAAATCGCAGTCATCTTAGTGAACGATCCCGGTTTTGCCCGCCCAGACTCAGGCAAATTTAATGGCAAAGCGATGACCTACTACGGCCGCTGGAGTTATAAATTTGAAGAAGCTAGCCGCCAAGGCGCACTCGGCGCGCTGCTGATCCACGATACTGAGCCTGCATCTTATCCTTGGTCTGTTGTCGAAAACAGTTGGACGGGGCCACAACAGGATTTAGTGCACAGCAAAGCTGAGCAGGATAGCCGCGTCCAAGTTGAAGGTTGGTTAACCTTAGATACCGCCACAAAACTGTTTGAAAAGGCTGGCCTATCACTTCCAACTCTCATGGCTCGCGCTGCCGATAGCCCAATTAGCTTATCCCTAGAGCAAACGGCCAGCATCGCCTTTAAAAACAAAGCGGAATATGCCAACAGCTATAACGTCGTCGCCACCCTTCCTGGCACCAAGCAAGTAGATGAGCAAATCCTGTTTACTGGCCACTGGGACCATATTGGCAAAGATGACAGTAAAGAAGGCGATAAAATTTACAACGGTGCCATGGACAACGCATCGGGTATTGCGGGCATTTTAGAAATCGCCAGACAACTCGCCGATAACGCTAAACAGGGCCACGGCTTAGCTCGCTCGGTGACCTTTATCGCCACCACGGGCGAAGAGCAAGGGTTGCTTGGCTCACGTTATTATGCCGCTAATCCTATCTACCCCATTGATAAAACCGTGGCAGTGCTAAACCTAGATAGCACCAATATCTATGGAAAAACCAAGGACTTCACTATCGTCGGTAAAGGCAAGTCCGAGCTTGAAAACTACTTAATCGATGCCGCCAAACAGCAAAACCGCATTGCTTTGGGTGAAAAGAATCCTGCATCGGGCGGTTTCTTCCGCTCTGACCACTTCAGCTTCGCCAAACTCGGCGTTCCTGCGGTCTTTGCCGGTGGCGGTAGTGAGCCTATCGATGCGGCAACCGCGGACTATAAGACTCAAATGCAAGCAACCATGAAGGGCTGCTATCACAATGTCTGCGATGAATATCATGAAGACTGGGATTTGAGTGGTGCGATTCAAGATCTGGAAATTTACTATCAAGTGACTCGCAGCTTAGGCAACAGCCAAGATTGGCCAGGCTATTATCAAGGTACTGAGTTTAACAGCCTGCGTCCCGCCAAAACAGAACTTGCCACGACCGCAAAGTAAGCGCGCTAAAAAATCTAATAAGGCACCTTGAAGGGTGCCTTATTATGTTATGAGTCTTTTATGAGCCGCCCCACTTTACGCTCACTGTTGACCTTGACTGTAGCAACACGGGCAATGACTGCCGATAAGCCGTTCATAAAACCAGCAACATTTACACTTAGATCACTATCTTGCTCACATTTATCATGATTTTGCCAAAAACGGATTTTCTTGAGTGAACATTATGTATTTGCCAATATCCCGCCTTGCAATCAACACCAAAAAACACTTTATGTATAAAAAAGTGAAATTAATTAAACGAACCTCAATCAAAACCATTTAAAAGATAGATCAAACTCATATAAAACACCTAAAAAAGAACAAATCATCAAAAATAATATTTGGCAAAATCCCGAATCGCTGGCACATTGATACTCAATTGAGACATCCTCAAATGAAATACAGCGGTTTAGGAGTTGCATTATGTGTTCGATTTTTTCAATTTTAGATATTCAATCCGATGCGAAAGAGCTACGCCAAGTGGCACTGGAAATGTCCAAACTGATGCGCCATCGCGGCCCCGATTGGTCAGGCATTTACGCCAGCGATAAAGCGATTTTGGCCCACGAACGCTTGGCCATTGTCGATATTGAACATGGCGCGCAACCACTGCTAACCGAAGATGGCAGCCTTATCCTCGCGGTCAATGGTGAAATCTATAACCACAAAGAACTCAAAGCCCAACTCGGCGATAAATATAGCTATCAAACCAACTCGGATTGCGAAGTCATTCTGGCGTTGTATCAGGAATATGGCACTGAATTTCTTGATAAATTAAACGGTATTTTCGCCTTCGTACTCTACGACAAAGCCAAAGACGCCTACCTAATTGGCCGCGATCATATGGGTATCATTCCGCTCTACACGGGTCGAGATGCGGCAGGTAACTTCTATGTCGCCTCCGAAATGAAAGCCCTGATGCCAGTGTGTAAAACGGTGGAAGAATTCCAGCCGGGCCAATACTTATTCTCAAGCGATGCTGCGGCAGTGAAATACTACACCCGCGATTGGCAACAGTATGATGCAGTTAAAGATAACGGCGCCAGCCAAGAAGAATTGCGTGAAGCTCTAGAAGCCGCAGTAAAACGTCAATTGATGTCCGATGTACCTTACGGAGTATTACTCTCCGGCGGTTTAGACTCATCGGTGATCTCGGCTATCACCCAGACATTTGCCAAACGCCGTATCGAAGATGACGGTGAAACAAACGCTTGGTGGCCACAGCTACACTCCTTTGCAGTCGGTTTAAAAGGCGCTCCGGATTTAATCGCGGCCAAAAAAGTTGCCGATGCCATTGGAACGATTCACCATGAGATCAACTTTACCTTCCAAGAAGGGCTAGATGCGATTAAAGAGGTCATCTACCACTTAGAAACCTATGATGTGACCACCATTCGTGCTGCCACACCCATGTATCTGATGGCGCGTAAAATCAAGGCGATGGGGATCAAAATGGTGTTATCGGGTGAAGGTGCCGATGAACTCTTTGGCGGTTACTTGTACTTCCATAAGGCGCCAAACGCGCAGGCCTTCCATGAGGAACTCGTGCGTAAACTGGATAAACTGCATCTATTCGACTGTCTGCGTGCCAACAAAGCCATGGCGGCGTGGGGATTGGAAGCCCGTGTGCCTTTCCTCGATAAGGAATTTATGGATGTGGCAATGCGCATTAATCCTGAAGCAAAAATGTCTAAGGATGGCCGGATTGAGAAACACATTCTGCGCCAAGCCTTTGAACATAAATTACCTAAAGAAGTCGCCTGGCGCCAAAAGGAACAATTCAGCGATGGCGTAGGCTACTCTTGGATTGATGGCTTAAAAGCCCATGCCGCAGAACAGGTCGACGATTTGCAACTGGCCAACGCGAAGTTCCGCTTCCCGTATAACACGCCAGAAACCAAAGAGGCTTACTTCTATCGCTGTTTCTTTGAAGAGCATTATCCATTGCCAAGTGCTGCCGAAACGGTTCCTGGTGGCAAGTCGGTCGCCTGCTCTACCCCAGAAGCGCTGGCATGGGATGAAAGTTTACGGGGTATTATCGACCCATCAGGCCGCGCCGTGCGCTCAGTGCATGCCGCCAGTTATTAACCACAGATATCCCATCCTAATAATAAAGCCACCCTCGGGCTGTCTCTCATACACAAATCCCTGAACAATGCTCAGGGATTTTTTTTGAACTCATTCCCCACATTGTGATCAGATCGTCTAGGGCTAAATATTCGAGGCGATTATGATGAAGATGATGGATCCAGAGCAGTGGGCGCAATGTCAATTTGGGCACGCAAACCTCAACGACCCAAGACGTACACAAAGAC